>JBGQHF010000026.1:0-35207 GCA_041497835.1 Terriglobia bacterium | reverse complement strand
GGGCGGGATGCCCGGCCGCGGCTCGACGTAGCCGGCGACGATCAAGTGGAAATACTCGGCAAAATTCGGCCACGAGCGATGATAGCTGACGATCTTCCGCCCGGCATAGGGCTTCATCTGCTCGGCCCACTGCTGGCCGGCTTGCTGGATGCGCTGTTCGAAGCTGGCGTAGCGCTGCGCGAAGTAGCCAGCGTCGCCGGGGCGCATCTCGCTCAGTTTCGTCTGAACGCCCTTGGCGATGCGCAGGCCGTTCTCGGGATCGAGCCAGTAGTGCGGATTCCCCTGGGGGTGGACGTCGCCTTCGGCGCGGGTCACGGCCCCGGTGGGAATCTCGAGAATTTTGGCGAAGCGCGAGGCGTCAAAGTAGCCCGGGGCACCGACTTGGATCCTGGGATTGCCGGACTGCTGGATGAGCGGGGGCAGCCAGCCAATCTCCAGCTCCAGGCCGACGACGACGAGCAGATCGGCCTTGCGCAGTTTGAGCAGGAAGCTGGGCTTGGCTTCGACGAAGTGCGAGTCCTGGTAGCCGCGGGCGATGGACTCGACGTCCACGCGGTCGCCGCCGATCTCCTGCACGATGGCGGCGAGGTCGGTGGTGGCGGTGATGATCTGGGTTTTGCGGTCGGCCGCGGCGGCGGGCGGCGCGGACGGCAATGCGAGAGCGAGCAAGGCCATGCCCGCCAGGATTGCGTTCGAGATCTTCTGCATTTTGCTTTTCATGGTGACTCCTAAAAGGGGTGCGCGCCGTGCGCTCCGAGAACAAACAAAAACTGGAGGAGCAATTCGTTGGCGTTGGTTCCTTCGCCGTAACGGGCGAAGCGGTATTGGCCGCGAATCTGGCTGAACTCGCTGGGCCAGTAGGTCAGGATGGCGGAAAAGCCCGTGTCCGTCAGGCTGGCGTCGGTTGCGCGGCCGCTGCGGTCAAATCGCCCGCCGACGGTCCAGCGGCGGTCCAGCCGGTAATCCAAGGAAGAGTACATGCCGAATGCGCGCTGGGTCTGAAAGAGCTCCGCGGGGGAGAGTTGGTCGCGGTGGCTCCAGAAAAACTCGCTGCGCCAGAGTAGCGAATGATAGATGGCGCGGCGCAGGGGTTTCCAGCGCAGGGTGGCGTCCACGCCGTAAAGGTTGGTGAGGAAATCGCTGCCGAGGTCGTTGTGTCCGCGGGCGTAGGAAACCCCGAGGTCCACGTTGGTGGACTCGCTGATGTCTTTGTACGTCCGGAGATGGCCGACGACGCTGACGTCCTGGCGGCGGCTCGCGCGGAAGAGACCGTCCGAATCGCCGCGGAAAACCTGCGCGGTGCCCTCGAGGAACCAGTTCTTCGGCGCGGGAAGAATCCGTTTCACGGAAAAACCGGCGTCGTCGATGCCGTCCTCGCCGCCGACAAGATTGTTGGTGACCAGCGGCCGGTCAATGAAGCTCAGGGCGTGATTGTGGATCGTGTTCACTTTGCCGAAGTCCGCGCGCATCTTGCCGACCCTGGCGACGAAGCCCGCGGGCAGCGAAGTGAAGGTGATGTAGCCTTCTTCGAGGTTCACACCTGCTTCACCAAAGGACACGAAGAAATCGCCGCGCGCGTATGGGTCGATGATGGCCTGGACACCGAGCTCGGATTCGTGCATCTCGAGGCCGGGCGAGGGAGTAATGCGGTTGCGCCCGGCGGTGCCGATGAAGTCGCCGATCATGCTGATGTCGGGATTGAGCAGCTTGGCATTGCTCGTTGCGCCGCCATAGGTCTGCGTCTGGCTGACCTGCGGGGCTGCTGGAGCGGGCGAAGGCGCTGCGCCAGGAGTTGGCGCGGGAACCATGCCGGGCTCAAGGTGCGCGGAGACGAGTAGAACCTGGCCGCCGCCTGCAGGGGCAGTGGTCTTCGCGTCGCGCATATCCTTCATTTCGCCGCGCAGGAGCGCAACCTCTTCGGCCAGCAAGCGCACTTGCTCTTCGAGCGCTTTGACGCGGTCTTGCGGTTGCGGCGCGGTCTTGTGCGGCGCGTCCGGCTTCGCCGGAGCAGCGGCAGAATTCTCCTGCGCCGTGGAACCCAGCGGAAAAATCAGCAGAGCGGCTGCCCATGCCATTGCATATCGCATATCGAGACTCCTCGTCTTTTCTATCTTATGGCCTGACTTCGGGGCGCGTCCTGGAAGCCCACGATGGGGCGGCGTTTCGGCGCCTGCCCGAGAGATTGTTTCCCATGGATTGGAATACTGCCGGATATCGAGCACGGCCAGACGGAATCGGGCAGGGTTACAACGCGGGAGGAGCGCGCGGTGAGAGGCAGCGCGGGGCGTTGAATACGAAAGTCGTCGCGACGCGTAAGTTCTCCAGGCGGTGTGTTTCCAGGAGCGAACCCGGCGCCGGAAGCGTCGCAGGGATAGCCCAGATTCCGAACGCGCAGACCGGGCAGGAATGCGCCCGCGCGTGCGGCAGAGTGGCGTCCGCGAAGGAATGCGTCTGCGCGGCAAGCAGCACCGCCAGGAGCACCAGAACGAGGAGTCCGGTTCTTCGGGGGTTCATCGTATCTGCAACCTAAGACGCAGCCTAAGGGAAAGGGGTTGCAGGGTCAAGGTGGCGCTTCGATGGGATCGGCCGGATCGTCACGGGCAGGGTTGTGGAGCAATGGGAGGAGTTCGGGGACTCTTCGGGAATTGGTGGGAGCATCCTGTTAGAATGAATCCTGGAGCGGTACTTCGAGGCAGGTGAGGCGGCGAAAGCCATTTGAACCATTGACGGATCTCTGGGGAGCCGCGGATAGACAGCCGGTGAGCATGGCCTGTCCCGCTGGCGCGTCGCAACGGCGGGTTGACCGCTTTGCGGTCACACTCGCAACTGACGGAAAGAGGACGCGCGAGCGGGGCAGGAAAGCCTAATGGCTGGCTCGTGGCGCCCACCTAATTCAGAGGTTCATGGCCTAGTTTCCCACGGCCAAGCGGTCCGCTCCGCTTCCAGTATGCAGTTCTCAGTGATCAGTTTTCAGAAGACGGGGTGAGTCACCGGGCACTGACAACTGACAATTGTAAACTTCTTCATGCGCATTCTCTTCATCGGTGACATTGTCGGTTCGCCCGGGCGGCAGATCGTCCACGACCGCCTGGCGGACATCGTCGCGCAGCGGCAGATCGAGCTGGTCATCGCCAACGGGGAAAACGCCGCCTCCGGCTTCGGCATCACGCCACGGCTCGCGGAAGAGCTGCTGGGCGCGGGAATCGACGTACTGACGGGGGGAAATCACAGTTGGGACCGCCGCGAGATACTCGAGCACATCCCGCACCAGCCAAGACTCCTGCGCCCGGCAAACTTTCCGGAAGGCAACCCAGGGAGCGGTCTGTTCCTGGGAAGCGCAAAAAACGGAGTGAAGTACGCGGTGCTGAACCTGCAGGGCCGCGTCTTTCTGCCGGCGATCGAAGACCCCTTCCGGATGGCCGACCGGTTGCTGGCGCGCCTGCCGGAAGAGGTGGCGTTCGTGCTGGTGGACATGCACGCCGAAGTGACGAGCGAAAAGATTGCCATGGGCTGGTATCTCGATGGGCGGGTGACCGCGGTCGTGGGCACGCACACTCACGTGACCACTGCCGACGAGCGTGTTCTGCCGCAAGGAACCGCGTACATCACGGACGTGGGCATGACGGGCCCGCACGCCGGCGTCATCGGTATGGACCGCGAAGGGATCATCCGGCGCTTCCTGGATGCCATGCCGGCGCGGTTCGATGTGGCGTCCGGCGACGTGCAGATGAATACGGTGCTCATCGAAACCGACGATGATGGGCCGCGAAACTCCGCGGGGCGCCTACGCGCACGGTCGATGGAGCGCTTCCGCTACCACATCGATTAATTCTTGCATTCGGCAAGAAAAAAGACTTCTTCGAACATGCGCCTCGTGATGCAGAGGGCAACCGAAGCGCGTTCGTAGTAATCTGAGCGTTCATGCGACAGGGTATGGGTTCCACAGCGAGAATCGTTGCCGCGGTGTGCCTGGTGGCAGGCGCGGCGGCGTGCGCCGGTGCACAAGAAGAAGATGCCCTAACAGCGAAAAACCGCGTGTTCCCCGCCATTGGACCCGGCTTGCGGGCTGTCCGGCGCGACGCCGGCGGCCGCTATGTTGTTCTGGCTTCCCCCGCGCCGGGCTTGCTCGTCCTGGACGCGGCAGGCAAGACGCTCTTCCAGATTCCAAGCGGTGCCCAAGTGGGCGGCGACCCCAAGACGAAGCCGCCCATTCTGTTCGGCGAAGACTGCGACGTGGATGCCGAGGGGCGCATTTTTGTCGCTGACCGCGGAGCCTCCGCCATCAAGATTTTCTCGCCGAAGGGCGAGCTTCTGCGCTCCTTCCCGGTGCCCGCTCCGATTTCCATCGCGGCGATGCCGGAGGGTGAAGTGGCCGTCGCAACGCTGCGGGAGCCACACCTGGTGACCGTGTTTAGCGTGAACGGAAAGGTCGTTCGCGAATTCGGAGATCCCGAAGACATCGCCGCGCGCGCGGATTTGAACCGCTATTTGAATATCGGCCGGCTGGCGCGCGATGCACACGACCATCTCTACTACGGTTTCATTTACCTGCCCGAGCCGACGGTGCGGCAGTTCGACCGTCATGGCTATGCTGGGCCGGAGATTCAGGTCGCGACGCTGGACGTCTTGCCCAAGGCGCAGGCGGTGCGGCGGGAAATCGAGCGGCAGGAAAAACGCGGCGATGCGCCGTCGTTCAAACGCGTGTTGACAGCGGTCGGAGTCGATCCCGTGAACGGAGAAGTGTGGGTCGCACTGGAGAACACGCTGTACCGCTTCGATGGCGAAGGGAATCGCCGCGCCTCCTACCGCATCTACACGCCCGAAGGAGCGCGGCTCGACGCCACAAGCATCCTCATCGAGCCGAACCGCTTGCTGATCGGGAGCGACCCGCTCGGCATTTACGAATTCGAGCGGCCGGACAAACGCAGCGGCGAGAATCCCCCGCAATAATCGCGAAAACGGCCGATTTTCCTACTGACTTTCCGGGTGAAGAGGTTGCATTGCACAATTTTGTGCTTGTGGAAAAACTGTGCACCGTGTGTGAACCCCGGTGAATCCCTTCGCATACTTTTTGCTTGCCCGGACAAGGCCAATCGGAGACAATCCCGCCCGCGTCTCACAGCGCGGTGCGGTGAGTCCGCGAGCCTGAGCGAGCCGCGTGAGAACCAACAGGGGCAAGTCCATCAGATCCAACGGGGGCAAGACCCTCGAAGCCTGAAGAAAACAGCAGGTCAGGGGATTTCCACACCATTTCCACGCTTGTGGAAATGGTGGCGGTGTGGCACATCGCTGATACATACCTTTGACAAAAATTTGACTGCGATGACGAACGCAACTAATACCTGGGAAAGATTTTTAGAGCACGTGAAACCCCGGGTCAATACCAACACGTACTCGACGTGGTTCCAGCCAACCCGCCTCGAGCGATTCGAGAACGGCACGCTCTACGTCCAGGTGCCCAAAGTGGTCTTCCGCCGGGTGCTCACACAGACCTACGGCGAGATCGTGAAGGCCGTGCTGCACCAGATCGGGATGCCCACCACGCAGGTGCAGTACATCTGCACGGAAGAAGAGCCCGCACCGGTGCCGGCGGCCGCTGCAGCGGCGGCCGGCCGCCAGGCCAAGCTGGATTTTGAAAACGCAGAGCACCAACTGAATCTGCGCTACACATTCGACACGTTTGTCGTAGGCGGCTCGAACGCGTTCGCCCATGCCGCCTCGCGCGCGGTGGCCGAGCAACCGTCGAAGTCGTACAACCCGCTCTTTCTCTATGGCGGCGTGGGCATGGGCAAAACGCACCTGATGCACGCCATCGGGCACACGATCAAGAAACGGAATCCCGCAGCGCGGCTCACCTATATCAGCGCGGAGAAGTTCACGATCGAGGTGATCAATTCGCTGCGCTTCGACCGCATGATCAGCTTCCGTGACCGCTTCCACACGGTGGACGTGTTGCTGGTAGACGACATCCAGTTCATCGCGGGAAAAGAGCGCACCCAGGAAGAGTTCTTCCACACCTTCAACGCGCTCTACGAACAACAGAAGCAGATCGTGATCTCTTCCGATTGCCTGCCGAAAGAAATCAATTCCATCGAAGAGCGGCTGCGCTCGCGGTTCGAATGGGGCTTGATCGCGGACATCGCGCCGCCGGATCTGGAGACGAAAATCGCCATTCTCCAGAAGAAAGCGGAGAACGACCATTTCCACCTGCCGGACGATGTGGCGGAGTTCATTGCGCGGGCCATCAAGTCCAACGTGCGCGAACTCGAAGGCGCGCTGACGCGGCTGATCGCCTATGCTTCACTGACCGGAGCATCGGTTTCCCTCTCTATGGCGCAGCAGGTGCTCAAGAACATCATCGCCACGCAGGAAAAGCGGGTCACCATCGAGGTGATTCAGAAGCGCGTCTCGGAGCACTACAACCTGCGCGAGCAGGACCTGAAGATACGCAGTAACACGCGAGCCATTGCCTTCCCGCGCCAGGTAGCGATGTACCTGGTCAAGCAGCTCACCACCGCGTCGCTGCCGGAAATCGGCCGGCAGTTCGGCGGCAAGCACCACACCACCGTGCTTCACTCCGTCAACAAGATCGAAGAGCAGCGCAAGAACGACAAGGACCTTAACCGCACAATTACGCGGCTGCTCGACTCCCTGCAGTAAGAAATTGAGAAATTATTTTAGCGAATGGCTGTGGGAGCCACCTTGCTTTGCAGTGTCTTGTCGTTATGCGACCCTAGTCTCTCTGCGAACTGAAGCTTAGCCTGGAAACACTGTGAACATCATCTGGATAAGACGCGGAAACATTGTCAATTAGGGTGGAGAAAAAACTACCAGCTTTAAGAGTATTCTCCGGATGGCCGTGGTTTTCCTCGATTCTCGCATTTGGGTCACAGCCCTCTTTTGGCTCAAGTCAAGACGATTGAGCCGCGTTGCAGGATATCCACGAATTCACAGCGGTCACAACAACAAGAAGACCCTTTTTTCAATTACAACAGGATTGCAGTGATGAAAGTGTCCTTTGGTTGTGGATAACCTTAGTTCGTTGTTCAGGTAGTTTCGCTGGTGCATGTATTTCCACAGATCAAGCCGCAGGATTCACCACACATGCTTTATCCTTTTGGGAAAAACGAGTAGAGTACAGCACGGCAGAATATAGGCAGAGGACGCAGCCGATGGCGGCACCCGGAACCGCACGCGAGGAAAATCAAGCAATGGAATTCAGTGTCACAAAGTCGGCATTGTTGAACGAACTGACGACGACACAGGGTGTCGTCGAACGCAAGACAACCATCCCCATCCTGTCCAACCTGCTTGTGGAGGCGAAGGGTGATCGCCTGACGATTACTGCGACAGACCTGGAGCTGAGCGTCCGGACATCCTGCGAAGCCAAAGTGAAGAAAGAGGGCGCCGGAACCATCCCCGCGAAGAAGCTGCTCGATCTGGTGCGCTTGCTGCCCGAAGGCGAGATTAAATTCAAACTCCTTGACAACCACTGGGTTGAACTCGTCAGCGACAAGAAAAAATACAAGATGGTGGGCATGGCCAAGGAGAACTTTCCAGCTATCCCCGTGATGCCGCATACACTCGTCAAAATCCCCGCAGCGGTCCTCGAAAGCCTGATTGGGCGGACGAAATTCGCGATCTCCATGGAGGAGTCACGGTACACACTCAATGGCGGCCTGATGATCCTGAAGCCCGACACGTTGGCGATGGTCGCGACGGACGGCCACCGTCTGGCGCTTGCCGAGACGGATCAGAAGCTCGCCGGGCTGAACGGCGAAATGCGCATCCTCATCCCGAAGAAGGCAATGGATGAAGTCGAAAAGCTGGCGGTCGCGTCCGGCGAGGACGCGCAGATGGATTTCGCGCGGGATGACAGCCATCTTTTCTTTCAGGCCGGCCACCGGTTGCTGATTTCCCGGATTCTTACGGGGCAATTCCCGAACTACGAGGCCGTGCTTCCGAAGGAGAACAACCGGGTAGTCGTGCTGGAGCGCGCGGAACTCGGCGACGCCGTGCGGCGGGTCTCGCAGCTCGCGGATCAACGCTCGCACGCCGTGAAATTCTCCGTCTCGAAGGAAGGCGTGGAAATTTCAGCGTCCAGCCCGGAATACGGCGAAGCGAAAGAGAGCATCGAGAAAGAATGCCCGGGTGAGCCGCTGGCGATCGGCTTCAACGCGCAGTACATGCTCGATTTTCTGAGCGCGGCGGCGGAGGGCCCGATCAGCATCGAGCTCAAGGACGAACAATCCGCCGGGCAATTGCGCCCGCTCGCCGACGAGAATTACCGCTACCGCTACATCATCATGCCCATGCGCATCTGAGCCGCTCGTTGGAAATCAACGTGAATGGAGAGTCGAATCGCGTTGTAAATTGATCCCAGCAGCGGCCTGCTCTTTGACGCTACCCGACGTTCCCATTCGAGCTATAAGCAAATAATAACAAAGCAGTTAGGAAGGCAACTACGCTGGTCTTTCGCTTGAGAAATTGAGCCAGTTCGGATAGACTTTCATTGCTGTATTCCGTGGTACGGTTTCCTCCAGATCGGCTCCCCCGATCAATCGGGGACGTCGGCCAGGCAAATTGGGTCACAAGATTCGGTCTGCGGCAGAAGACCGAGTGGCTCACAGCCTGGAGAAAGTAGTCTTCGCCACGTCTCGCTGCGCGGGACGGGATGGAGCAAGGAACCCTACGATCCCGAGCGTGGGCATCGGGACAAAGGGTAAGGCGTCGGCCGCCATGCGGCGGTCGAGAGCGACGTGCGGAGCGGTCCGCTAGCACGCCTTCCCTCGAAGAGCAGAATTGACCGAAGGATTCGCGCCGAGTTCCGCGCTGCTTTGCCCGCAGAGCGTG
This sequence comes from Terriglobia bacterium, assembly GCA_041497835.1. Classification (GTDB taxonomy): domain Bacteria; phylum Acidobacteriota; class Terriglobia; order Acidiferrales; family UBA7541; genus Acidiferrum. The sequence goes on along the minus strand of JBGQHF010000026.1, from coordinate 26,354 downwards.
GCTCGCGCGACGACTGCCTGGGGAGAGTACATGGGTGAAAAAGACATAGGTGACCGCGAGGCAGTCCATGAGACCGTGACCGGCAAAGCTCCGGGGCATCAGTACGACGCAAAATCCATCAAGGTCCTCGGCGGGATTGAAGCCGTGCGCCTGCGTCCCGCGATGTACATCGGCTCGACCGGCGAAATGGGCCTGCACCACCTGGTCTGGGAAGTCGTGGACAACTCGGTGGATGAGGCCATGGCCGGCTTCGCCGACGAGATCAACGTCACCGTCCACGCCGACAACTCCGTCACCGTGGTGGACAACGGGCGCGGCATTCCGGTGGACATGCACGCCACGGAAAAGCGGCCCGCCGCCGAAGTCGTCATGACCGTGCTGCACGCGGGCGGCAAATTCGACAGCGAATCGTACAAAGTTTCGGGCGGTTTGCACGGCGTCGGTGTATCGGTCGTCAACGCGCTCTCGGAGTGGCTCGAACTCGAAATCTCCCGCGACGGCGCCGTGTGGGAACAGTCCTACGAAAAAGGCAAGCCAACCTCGAAGCTGAAGCAGACCGGTAAAACGCGCAAGACCGGCACAAAAGTCACCTTCCACCCGGACCAGACGATTTTCGACAAGATCGTTTACAGCTTCGACATCCTGGCGCAGCGCCTGCGCGAGCTAGCCTTCCTGAACAAAGGCCTGAAAATCACGCTTACCGACGAGCGCACGGAAAAAAACGCCGAATTCCGCTTCACGGGCGGGATCAGCGAGTTCGTCAAGCACCTGAACCGCGGCAAACAAACGCTGCACGACTCGCCGATCTACATCGAAGGCAAGCGCGGCAACGTCGAAATCGAAATCGCGCTGCAGTACAACGACACCTACGGCGAAAACGTGTTTGCGTTCGCGAACACCATCAACACGGTGGACGGCGGGACGCACCTCTCCGGCTTTCGCTCGGCGCTGACGCGCACGATCAACAACTTCGCGTCCTCGGCGGGAATGCTCAAGGAGCAGAAGGACGAGGTTTCGATCACCGGCGACGACGTCCGCGAAGGGCTGATCGCGGTGGTTTCCGTCCGCCTGCCCCAGCCGCAGTTCGAAGGGCAGACCAAAGGCAAGCTGAACAGCGACATCAAGGGCGATGTCGAGCAGCTTGTGAACGAGAAGCTCGGGGAGTGGTTCGACAAGCATTCGACCGTCGCGCGGCGCATCATCGGAAAATGCATTGAAGCGGCACGCGCCCGAGAAGCAGCACGCAAAGCACGCGAGCTGACCCGCCGCAAGTCCGCCATGGATTCCAGCGGCCTGCCCGGCAAGCTCGCCGATTGCCAAGAACGCGATCCCGCGCGGTGCGAACTGTTCGTGGTCGAGGGCGAATCGGCCGGGGGCTCCGCGAAAATGGGGCGCGACCGGAAATACCAGGCCATCCTGCCGCTCAAGGGCAAGATCCTCAACGTCGAGAAGGCGCGGTACGACAAGATGCTCGGCCACGAGGAAATCCGGGCCATCATTACCGCGCTCGGCACGGGCATCGGCAAGGATGATTTCGACGCTGGCAAGCTGCGCTATCACAAAATCATCCTCATGACCGACGCGGACGTGGACGGCAGCCACATCCGCACGCTGCTGCTGACGTTTTTCTTCCGGCACATGAAAGAGCTGATCGAGCGCGGGCACGTGTACATCGCGCAGCCGCCGCTATACCGCGTGAAGCGCGGGAAGACCGAGCGGTACATCCGCGACGAGCGCGAATTTGCGCGAGAGCTGATGAAGCGCGCCACCGAGGATCATGTCGTGAAGGCCAAAGAAGGCGTGACGCTACAGGGCGCGAACCTGACTTCTTTCCTTCTAAACGTGCAGGAGTATGAAGCGGTGGCCGCGAAGCTCGGCCGGCGCCTGCGCGAACAAGGATTTGTCGAGCTGCTAGCCGAGAGCGGTCTCGAAAAGAAAACCGACTTCCAAGAGAAAAAGACACTGGAAAAGCTGCTCAAGGAAGTGGACAAAAGCAAGCTGAAGCTGGAAGGCAAAGTAGTCTTCGACGAAGAGCACAGCCTTTACGAAATACAGTTCGGCGCGCCGCACAACCAGAAGATCAACTGGGCGCTCGCGTCCACTGCCGAATACAAGCGGCTGCGCGCCCTGGCGAAGCAGATCGAGGAATACAACCGGCCGCCCTTCACGGTCGCGCGCAATGGCGACAAGGTGACGAAAGAAAAAGCGCAGGACGTGCTGAACTACGTCATGGAGGATGCGAAAAAAGACTTCACCATCACGCGGTTCAAGGGCCTGGGCGAAATGAACGCCGAGCAGCTTTGGGAAACGACGATGAACGCTGACACGCGCACGCTGCTCCAGGTGAAGCTCGAGGACGCCGTCGCCGCGGAAGACATATTCACCACGCTGATGGGCGAAAACGTCGAAGCGCGCCGCAAGTTCATCGAGGAAAATGCGCTCGAAGTCGTGAATTTGGATATTTAGAGCGCGATGGGAGACGCAAGGCAGCGGGGTTTGTATCGCAACGCCGTGCGACGGGGATTGCTACTGGCAGGCCGGGGGGTGGTATGGCGAATAATGTTTGTCACTTTGCGGTGCATGCGGAGGACCTGATCCGCGCGCGGGGATTTTATAGCAGCGTTTTCGGCTGGCAATTCCAGGGTTTTGGGGGCGCGGACATGACCAGCTTCTGCAAGATCAAGAACAGCGCCGGCGAGGAACCAGGCTTGATCGGAGCGATGCAACACCGCCGGTTCAATCTGCTGCCGCAGCCGGTGCTGGGGTTTGAGTGCAGCATCGCTGTAACCGATGTGGAGGCGACTGCGAAGGCGGTCGAAGCGGCTGGCGGCACGATCCTGATGTCCAAGACAGCCATTCCCGACGTTGGATGGCTTATCAAGTTCAGCGACACCGAAGGCAATCTCGTTTGCGCGGTCCGCTTCGACGAGAATGCGAAGTAACCAACGTGATTTACCAACTGGGATGGACGACGGAGCCGGGGCTGCGGGGATTAGCGTGCAGTGAGTTTCGAGCGGCGCCGACCGCGGCACCCGATATTGAACGCGGCGTGGCGCTTGAGTTTGCGAGCGAGGCCGAACGCGACGAATTTCTGCGGGGACTCGAAGAGCATTTCGCCGCTCGACGGTTCACCAACACCGCTGACGCGTTCGATACAGTGAAGGCGTACGTGGTGGAGCAGGCGAAAGAGATGCCGGGCTGAAGCCCGGCGCTACATACGGAGAGGAAGAAGAGCACGGCTTGCCGTGCCCCTACAGAAGGACAGAGGAACAATGGCGGACGAGACAAACCTATCCATAGTGCTTCCGGTGGATATCGAAGCCGAGATGAGGAAGTCATATCTCGACTACGCGATGAGCGTGATCATCGCGCGCGCGCTACCGGACGTGCGGGATGGGCTGAAACCCGTGCAGCGGCGCATCCTCGTGGCCATGAATGACCTGGGCCTCGCTTCCAATCGAGGCTATCGCAAATGCGCCAAGATCTGCGGCGACACCTCCGGCAACTACCACCCGCACGGCGAAGCGGTGATCTATCCAGCGCTGGTGCGCATGGCGCAGGACTTCAACATGCGCTATCCGGTGATCGACGGCCAGGGAAATTTCGGCTCGGTGGACGGCGACCCGCCGGCCGCCATGCGGTACACCGAAGCGCGCCTGGCGAAAATTTCCGAAGAGATTCTTGCGGACCTCGAAAAAGAGACCGTCGATTTCATTCCAAACTTCGACCAGACCCGCGAGGAGCCCGTCGTTCTACCCTCGCGCACGCCCAATCTGCTCGTCAATGGCGCCAGCGGCATCGCTGTCGGCATGGCGACGAATATTCCGCCGCACAATCTGCGCGAGATCGTGGAAGCAGCCGTGCTTCTGGTGGATAAGCCGGAGGCCACCCTCAAAGAAGTAATGAAGATCGTGCCCGGACCGGATTTTCCGACCGGGGCGTATATCGCCGGGCGCGAGGGAATCGAGCAGGCGTACAAAACGGGCCGCGGCAGCTTCATGATGCGCGCCAAAGCAGCCATCGAAGATGTCGGCAAGGACCGTGAGAACATCGTCGTCACCGAAATTCCGTATCAGGTGAACAAATCGAAGCTCATCGAACGCATCGCCGAACTCGTGCAGACCAAAAAGATCGAAGGAATTGCCGACGTGCGCGATGAATCCTCCCGCGAGGGGATGCGCGTGGTCATCGAGATCAAGCGCGGCGAAGAGTCGCAACTCATCCTGAACAACCTCTTCAAGCACACACAGATGCAGGAATCGTTCGGGATGATCCTGCTGGCCATCGTGGCCGGCCAACCGCGCGAGTTGGGCCTGATCCCGCTGATCAAGCTGTTCATCGAGCACCGCCGCGACGTGGTTGTGCGGCGCACGCGCTACGAGCTGCGCAAGGCGGAAGAGCGCGAGCACATCCTACTGGGCTACAAAAAGGCGCTCGATCACCTCGACGAGATCATCAAGCTGATTCGCAAGAGCAAGTCGCCCGCGGAAGCCAAACAGGGCTTGATGGCTAACTGGGAGTTCAGCGACCGCCAGGCGCAGGCCATCCTAGATCTTCAGCTCCATCGCCTGACGCAGATGGAGCGCGAGAAGATCCTCGAGGAGCTGAAGGAGATTCAAATCAAGATCGCCGAGCTGAAAGAGATTCTCGCCAGCGAGAAGAAGCTCAAGCAGGTGATCGTCGGCGAACTGCGCGAGGTGCAGAAGGCTTACGGGGACGACCGCCGCACGCAGATCGTGGACAAGGTGGACGAGATCAAGCTCGAAGACCTGATCGCGGACACCGAAATGCTCATCACGGTCAGCCACGCGGGCTACGTCAAGCGGACCGCAGTGGATATCTACCGCCACCAGTCGCGAGGCGGAAAAGGCCGCATCGGCGCGAAGACGAAAGAAGAGGACTTTGTCGAGCATCTCTTTATTGCCTCGGCGCACAGCTACATCCTTTTGTTCACGTCGAAGGGCCGGGTGTACTGGCTGAAGGTCTATGAGATACCCGAAGCGGCGGCGGCCACGCGCGGCAAGGCCATTTCGAGCCTAGTGAAATTCCAGGAGGACGAGAAGCTAACCGCTCTCGTGGCGGCGCGCAACCTGGAAGAAGAAGGCAGGTTCGTCTTCCTGGCCACGCGCAACGGCACGGTGAAGAAATCGGGGCTGGCGGAATTTTCCAACCCGCGCTCGACCGGCATCATCGCCATCAACCTGGAGGCCAAGGACGAGCTGATCGGCGCGAAGCTGACCGACGGGAAAAAGATGATCTTCCTCGCAAGCCACGATGGCCAGGCCATCCTCTTCCGCGAGACGGAAGTTCGCTCGATGGGGCGCGCCGCGGGCGGCGTAAACGGCATGGATCTCGACAAAGACGATTACGCCGTCAGCATGGACGCCGTGCAGCCGGACTTCGAAATCATCGCCAAGGAACACAAGCAGACGACGCAAAACCTCGAGGAACTCGAAAACGAGCACATCAAGGATTCGCTCACCACGCTGATGCTGACGGTGTCCGAGAAGGGATATGGGAAGCGCACGCCGCTCGCCGAATACCGGATCACTTCGCGCGGCGGCAAGGGCGTGGTCAACATGAAGACGACGGACCGCAACGGCTCCGTCGTGGGGACACTACAGGTGACCGAAGAGTCCGACGTGATGATCATCACCGAGCACGGCAAGGTGATCCGCGTGCACGCGAACGAGATTCGCGAAGCGGGCCGCTCGACGCAGGGCGTGCGCCTGCTGCGGCTTGACAACGACGACAGCATCGCGGCAGCCGCCATCCTCCAGGAAGAGCAAGAAGAAGAAAAGAAATAGCGCCGCCGCAAGGATCCAGAGAGAGGGTTTTCCGAAGCAGCGCCCCGCGATGGGGCGATAACAACACCCCGATTCCAAGCAAGGGCGTAGCATGAATTTCTCCCGAGGGTGCCAGCGCGCGGTCTCCAAGGGGACACTTCAGAGATGAGCGCCGGATGAGCCTTGAGGATCTCAGCAGCCTACTAGGCGCCATGATCCCGTTTGCGCAGAAGCTATTGACCGAGAACGGTTCCTTCCCTCCCTTTGCGGGGAGCGTGGACGCCGAAGGAAGCGTTCACGGATTCTCCGCCAAGCCGGAAGCAGCGGAGCTGCCCGCGGAGGAGATCGTCGAGTTGCTGGTGGCGAGCCTGCGCGAGTCGGTGCAGCGAGGCGAATGCCGCGCCGCGGCCATCTGTTCCGACGTGCGCGTGGCGCGGGAGGCCGGCGGCGAGAAATTCGATGCCATCGCCATCTCGCTCGAATCCACCGACGGAACATCCATGGAATGCTACATGCCCTACAAGAAGTCCGAAGCGGGGACCTACGATTATCAAGACCTTTTCGGCGGCGTCATCCCGCCCCGCATTTTCGAGCCGGTCAAGTAAACGAATTTCCTGAAATCCGGCTTGCTCCGCGCGCCCGGCTGGTGCATAAGGGCATGTACTCCTGCGCTCTTCAGGTGGCGCAACCATGAATTGGACGCGATTTCTAATGGCGGTCGCCGTTTCGGGCCTAGCGTCATCCCTGACGGATTGGTTATTCATGGGCATCCTGTTTCATGGAAAATATCTCGAGACGCCGGAAATCTGGCGGAAAAAGCCCGGCGAGAGCGAAACCAGCTACATTCTGGCTTCGACGGTGCTTGGTGTCCTGAGCTGCGCCGCCCTGATTTTTCTGTGCATTTGGGCGGGCGCGCTGAGTTCCGTCTCCGGCGCGCTGCGCGTCGCCATCCTGGCGTGGCTTGCCGCTCCGCTGCCGGTCTTGGGGATGAACATCATCTGGATGAAGCTGCATCCGCTCATCGGCGTTTCCCATTCCCTCGGCTGGCTCGCCCGGTTTATCGTGACCGCGCTCATCGCCGGGTGGCTTTTGCAGTAAGCGGTAGTGAAGGGAAGATTGCCAACGGGACACCGGCGCCACCAGTAGCGCCAAAATCTCGCTGGCGTTTTTTTTCCCGTTTGGGGGTAGAATCCCCGCCCAATGAAGAAGCGCAAAAAGGCTGCGGCCAAACGGAGGAGAGCGGTCCGGGCGCGTGGCGCGAATCCGGGCAAGCTCCCCAAGAAGGCGGTCACGCTGATGGTTGTGCTGCGCGCGAAAGAAGGGCAGGAGACGCTGCTCGAAGCCGAACTGCGCGCCCTGGTGGGACCCACGCGGCGCGAAGAAGGCTGCCTGCAGTACGATCTGCACCGCGCCGAAGACCAGCCCGGCGCATTTCTTCTGCACGAGGTCTGGGCCAGCCGCGAGCACCACACAAAGCACACCAAGACGCCGCATTTCCTGCGCTGGAATGCCCGCCAGGACACACTTCTTGCCTCTCGCGACGCCGTTTTCTGGCGGCAAACCCTCTAGCTAAGATGTAAACAATTCGCGACGAGAGGGATCCTTCGTCGCTTAGCTCCTCGGGATGACGATCCTGGCCGGATCGTCAGCTTTCCGGGGCGGCGAGGTAATACCCTGGGCGGGCACGCACGGTCAACTTCGGACGTTTCACTCGCACTTCGATTTCGTGGTAGCCGTAATCATTTGACCCCGTCGGCGTGTAGCTGAGGGAATACTGTGCGTGCAGCTCTCCGCCGATCTCGTCAATGGCCGTTTCAATCGAGCGGTCCCTGAATGTCGGCAGGTGCATGCCGCCGGTCGCGGCGGTGGCGACTTCGAGCGCGTGGTCCATTACCTGGTCTTTCGCGTGGCTGATCACCCATGCGACGAGTTCCAGGAGATTGATGTTGCCGTGGCGCTGCTCCTCACTGCTGGGAGTCTGCGCCGTGCCGGGCTGCGGCGGCAGGGGAAACGTGCCCGGCGGAGAGATTCGCGGTGCGGTCTTGCGGGGCTCGGCCTGCAGTTCGGCGCGCGTCGTGGAGAGGCCTACGCTGTAAATCGTGACGTTCTCCAACTGTGCGCGGCGAAGGACTTCGCCGAGCTTCGCCGCACTGCCGGCGTCGGTGGCTTCGGAGACGACAAGCAGAACGCGGCGGCGCGATTTTCCTCTTGCGGCGCCAGTCGGATCACTGCTTGCGTCCGCACGGCTGGTGAGCATCTCCACACCGGCCGCCATCGCGTCGTAGAGCTTCGAACCGGATGTGCCCGGCTTCAGCCGCGTGATGGTTTTTTCGATCCGGTCGGCATCGGTGGAAAAATCCGAGAGCTTGTCGATCGAGTCATTGAATGCCACGACAGCGGCTTCACCCGAGGGGCCCATTACCTGTTGGGTGAAGAGAATCCCGGTCTTGCGCAGCTCCGGGAGCAGTGCGTCGATGCGCGAGCTGTTCTGCAGAAGAATGACGAGGGAGAGCGGGTCGCCGCCGACGTCGAGGTGGGTGATTTTCTGCTCCACACTGTTGTCGAAAACGCGAAAATCATTCTCATCGAAGTTGTGCAACATCCGTCCGTCGGCATCGCGCACCGTGACCGGGGTGGTGACCAGCAGCACGCGTGCCTTGATCTGCGCCGGAGACGGCTTCGGCGCCTCCTGGATGGGAGCACCGGGCCGGGGAGGGATCGGTCCCGCCGGGGCCTGAGCCGACGCGGACCCCGCGATGACCAGCAACAGGATCCCCGCGCCCGAATTGAGCCTATTCCGCATACCAGTATTTTCCTCTCCCGCCTTCGTTGCCGCCAGTGTATTCAATTCGACGCAGAAGGAACCTCCGGCGTTGCCGCGGCCCGGTACTCTCTCTAGAATGGAAAATTCCACAGTTCCGGGGGGAACGCATGTCTCTGGCTCCGAAAAAACCACAACCGGCGCACGCGCCGCCTGCTCCGCACGAAGACCCGCAATTCATGGAGAGCACGCCCGCGCGGCCCATCCGCATCCTCGCGGAATACATCCATCCTCTTGTGCAGCTCAAAAAGGAGGGGATCGGCGACACGATCGTGATGTTTGGCTCGGCGCGCATTGAATCGCGCGAAATGGCGCAGGAGCGGCTGGCCCGGCTCAAGAAAACCCACCTCTCCAAGATGCACGCCGCGGAGCGCGCGAAGCACAGCGCGGCCCTGCGCCAGGCAAAGAGCTCCCTTGAGATGTCCCGCTACTACGAAGAGGCGCGAGCCCTTTCCTACAAGATCACTTCTTGGGCGTCGTCACTCGGGACGCGCCCGCGCCGCTTTGTGATCTGCTCTGGAGGCGGACCGGGGATTATGGAAGCCGCAAACCGCGGCGCGGAGGAGGCTGGCGGCAAGTCCATCGGTCTTTCCATTGAACTGCCGAACGAGCAGTTTGCCAACTCCTACATCAGTCCGGAGCTGAGCTTCAATTTCCACTATTTCTTCATGCGCAAGCTGTGGTTCGCGCAGATGGCCAAGGCGCTGATCGTCTTTCCCGGCGGCTTCGGCACGATGGATGAGTTGTGGGAAATGCTCACGCTGCTGCAGACTGGGAAGCTGGCGAAACGCAACATCATCCTCATCTACGGCCGCAAATACTGGAATGAAGTGCTCAATTGGAAAGCCATGGTCCGCTGGGGCACGATCGACGAGGAGGAATACAAGCTGCTGCAATTCGCGGACACTGTGGACGAGGCGTTCGACCACATCCACGCCGGCCTCGAGAAATACCACATGAAGCTGGATTCCTTCCTGCAGGCCTACTGAGCCCGGTTCCGGGGAACCCCGGCAGCAAGAGCTTTGAAAAGGCCCGGTTTGCCTCATTCTGGCGGTGTCGAGAGTTTTTCCCGGCAGGGGTGTTTGATAACTAGGCTTGCTCCCCGACCAGTCCGAGGGCAGCCACCGGGAGGGAGTCATGGAGGCTCGAATCGTTCAGGTTACAAGAGTGTTTGGGCGCTTGGCCCTGGCTACGGCCGCGCTGAGCGGTTTTCTGCTCTTCGCAGGGGCCGCGAACGCGCAGCCGCGCGACTCGTCCAAATGCCAGCGCAGAATAGACCGCGCCGAATGGAAGCTCGAGGAAGCCATCCAGCGACACGGTTTTTACAGCCGCCAGGCCAATCACCGGCGGAATGATCTGCGCCAGGAACGCGAGCGCTGCTGGCGCGAAAGCGAACGGTGGCGGCATAACAACCAAAATCGACATCGCGACCGTAATGGTGACTGGGACCGTGATTGAAGAAATTTGCTTTTGAAGCAGAAGACGGCGCGGCCAGGTGGCCGCGCCGTCTTTCTTTCCCGTGCCGATCAGGAAATGACCGTTGGTTCTTCGGAAAAAACCGCTTCGAACCGCCGCGTCTCATCTTGATCGTGCAGCAGCACAACAGGCACGACGCGCAGCGACAGGCCGCACCCGCGGCATTGCGTCACTTCGCCCTGCAGATCCTGCAAGAAGCCATCCGTGAAGCGATACTGCGTCCTCTCGCGCCGCGCATTCTTTTTGCCTTGCGCGCCGCAGTTCGGACACACAAACTCAACTTTGTCTTCCTGGGGATCGCGGTTCAGCGCCGCCCACCCGGTGCGGCGCACGCCCACAACCTGCTTGTATTGACGATTCATGCGAATTTTGCCGCCACGCTCCTGTAATCCCAATCATGGGATGCGGCAAGTCCACGTCAGGTTTCAGGAATAGCAACTCTTTTATATTTAACAAGATACAAGAGAATTGACAGCCTCAAATCTGCACTCTAGATGGCCGGAGCACACCGCGAACAGGCCCGCGCAGTCCACTGAGGGAACTTGTCCAGGAACGCGGTGTCCAACACGGGGAGGACGCGCGCACCTCACATCCCTGCGAACGCGGCGCTGGTTTCCGAGACGACCGAGCAGGACCGGAGACCGGCGCCGCAAGAGCAAGATTGCTTCGCAGGCAAATTTTGTGGAGGTGTGTGTGATGCCTGTCGAAGAAGATCGCAAAGACAAGATTACAGCGCAAAGCGGCGACGAAATCGGCTCGCTGCGAGGGTGTCTCGTCGAGGGCGACCTCGAGCAACTTGCCCGCGCCAACCGAGTGCGGCGCCGGGCGTTGGCGGTTTCTCTCCTGCTGCAAGCCGCAGCCCTCGCGGCAATTATTTTGGTGCCGTTGATCTGGACGACGGACCGCATCGCGCTGGCGAGCAGTCCCCAGTCACCTGTCTACCTGCAAGGCGGCGGGCGTCACCCTACACCGTCGGAGCCGCGGCAGCAAACGAACCATGATGCCCATCGTCCAAGCTTCGTCTATGACGCAAACACGATTTCACCCCGCCTCCCGGCAGACAAAAGCGATTCCACGGGATCCAACAGGGTCGAATCAACAAACATCGGTGACTCGACAGGTCCTGGCGTTCCTGGGGGCCCTCCGGAGGGCATTCCATTCGCAGGAGCTGCTGATTCACATCGTCCACAGCCACCCAGCGCTCCCGCGCAGAAGACGCCCCGCATCCACGTCACCACGATCGAGCCGGCAATGCTCATTTATCGCGTTGAGCCTGTGTATCCTGCGTTGTGGAGGCAGATTCGCAGAAGCGGGCGGGTGGAGCTACGCGCCATCATTGCAACGGATGGCACGATGCAGTCGCTGCAGGCGGTCAGCGGGGACCCGCTATTCCTCCAATCGGCGATTGATGCAGTGAGGCAGGCAGGTCAGAGTAGAGGTCGCCCGAGCAACGCGCGATAGCTTCCCGGCAGAGGTCCCGCAGGCGCACGCCGCAGCAGCTCGGCTTTCAGGCTGTGTTTTTCTTTGCAAGCGGCGGAGAGAAACCGCGCGGCAGAAGCGTTGTGGACAGATCCACCCCGGAAAGGTCCGCGCCGGTCAGATCGGTTTCGCGCAGAATCGCTATGCCAAGGTCGGCGCCGGAAAACTTTGCGCCGTGGACGATGGCGCCGCGGAGATTCACGTTGCGCAGGAGCGCGCGCTGAAAATTCGCATTGGACAGGTCGCAACGGAAAAACTCCACGCCGCTGGCCTGTGCTTCGGTCAGGTCCGCGCCCGCGAGCACCGATTCCGTCATGTCCGTATTGCGCAGGTCAGCTTTACGCATGCGCGCGCCGGAAAAATCCGCGCCCGGCAACTTCGCCCCGCGCAGGTCGGCTCCCTCGAGATTCGCGCGGCGGAGAATTGCGCCGCTCAAGTTGGCCCCGCTCAAGTCCGCGCGGGAGAGGTCCGCGCCTTCCAGATCAGCGCGCGCGCCGCCGTCGTGTCCCCTGAAGAACTGCTCGTGCAGCGCGAGGATGTCGGCCACCCGCCGCCCTTTGTGTTTAATATTTTTCAGTTTTCTAAGACCCATTACCGGCTCCTGAGGTCATCGCCAAGCCCCGATATTCTAACGAAGCCGGCGGAGAAGTTGAACCCTCAACCGTCATCCGTCCAAACCTCGCACCGCAGCCAGTTTGGTAGTGTGATGCAAAGGGTCCGGAAATGCCCGGAAAGCGGGGATTCATGAAGTTTGCTGCCGGCATGCGCTTCGCGCTGGATGTGCTTCTTTCGCAAGCGAGTTCCGCGGCGGCTGCAGCAACAGTGAGATAATGCTCTCCACCATGTCCCTTCGCTTGCGCCGGTTCGGGGTGAGAAAAGCCGCCGAGATCCGGCGATTTCTACTGTTCGGCATCTTCCTCTGCGCCGTTGCGGTCCAATCTTCCGCGCAGGGGCGCGAGGACGAAATCGTCGCGAATCTTGCAGCGGGCCGTGTGATCGTGCATGTGACCAACGATGGCATCGCCTTCGCCGCGATCGAACAATCCGCGGAGCCCGATTCCATCGCACCCCGCGTCGTGTCCGTGGATTCAACCCACATCGGCGTCCTGCTCGGCGCGACGGAATGGCAGATCCCTGCGGGCTCGAAGCCGATCCGGGTAGAGAGCAAACTTCCCCGCGCCGGAAGCCGCGGAGACGCAATGGGGAGGCCGGATGCACCCGGAGGCCGTCTGCAGGATGAGAATTCCGACCTCGAGCTCATCGGCATTTCGTATCTGGAAGCCTTGCGGGCGCTCGCCAGTCAGTTACACCAGAAAATCGAACTTGGCACCGAGGAGCCGCTGCTGCAAATCGTCGTCATAGGTTACGCGCCCGGCGGCTACGGGCCTGAAGTGTGGCTTTACGAATACCGCGTGGTGCAGGAGGCGGTCCGCGGTGAGTACTACCAGACGCGCGTTCTGCGCCCGCGAACGATGCAGCTCTATCCGCCGGAAAAGCACGAGCCGCGCACCCTACTGGAAGTGCGTTACGCGTCGGACACGGAGGGCCCGTCACTCCGCGAGAGGATTCAACGGAACGACCCGGTCATCGCACGGATCACGAACGCTGAGCCCAAATTCAGGCGGGTCATCGAAAAAATTCAGGCCGGCAAAGCGAACGGGGCCAATTTCACGGACGCTGCGGATTTCCTTCGCGCAGCCGTGGTGCCCCTGGCCGGCAAGGCGCGCTTCTTTGTCGGCACCTTGCGCGAAGACCGCGGCCTGGACTGGCTTGTTCCCCCCGAGGAGCCCGTGCAGAAGGCCAAGGAAGACAAGGACCGGCCGCCGGACGCGCCGACTCTCCGCCGCACGCCAAAACCATGAATCCTAGGGCAAGCCCCGCGACCAGCGCGAAACGGGTGCAGGACGCTCAGCATCTCGGTTAGTCCCCTGCAGCGCGGGTTTGCTCGAACCGGCCCCCTATGTCCTTCCGGTAGTGCATGCCTTCAAATCGAATCTTGCCGATGGCCTGGTAGGCCCGCCGGGCTGCTGCGTCCAGAGTGGAATCGGCCGCGGTTACTCCCAAGACTCGTCCGCTGCTCGTGACCAGAGCATCCATCTGCCGCTCGGTTCCGGCGTGCAAAACCTTCACACCTGTGTCCTTATCTGAAGCGGTTAGGAGTTCAATATGCTTTCCAATTTCGTATTTCCCGGGATACCCGCCGGATGCCAACACCACACAGACGCTTGCCCCTGGCTTCCATGTCAGCTTGTTGGGATCCAGGTGAACTGCGGCCACATCCGCGAGTACTTCGGCCAGGTCAAAATCCATTCGCGCGACGATTGCTTGGGCCTCAGGGTCGCCGAGCCGGCAATTGAACTCGAGAACCTTCGGGCCGCGGTTTGTCAGCATGAGCCCGATGTAAAGGAACCCTTGATAGCGGATCCCGTCCGCCGCCAATCCCCGCAGGGTTGGTGCGAGGATGTCAGAGAGGATGGAGTCACGAAGAGCCTGTGGCAGCAGGTCGTCTGTCGAAAAAGCTCCCATGCCACCGGTGTTGGGGCCCTTGTCTCCGTCAAACACACGCTTGTGATCGCGGGTGGGAACCAGAGGCGCGTAGCGTTCACCGTCTGTCACGATGATGAACGACAACTCTTCTCCCGCGAGCCCTTCCTCCAGCAGGAGGCGCAGCCCGGCCGGCCCGAGCGCATTCCTTTGCATGACTTGTTCGATGAATTCTGCGGCGGCATCCCGATGGGGCGCGACAAGCACCCCTTTTCCGGCACATAGGCCGTCTGCCTTGAGCACCAGCGGCCATTGCACCTCGCTCAATGCCTTGTGAGCACCTTCCGGCGAGTCGAATGTGCCGTACAGTTTCGCCGTCGGGATCTTGTGTCGTTGCAAGAATTCCTTTGCAAAAATCTTGCTACCCTCGAGGCGCGCAGCCTGCTTCGTCGGGCCGACAAGGGGCCATTTGCGCAGGGCGAATTCGTCGGCGATTCCGTTCACCAGCGGGAGCTCTGGTCCGACTACGGTCAAATCCGGCGAGAGTCTTTCGGCCAGGGCTACGAGGCCGGCGACATTTCCGGGGTCTTCTGCAACGCATTCTGCCTCGTCCGCAATGCCGCCATTGCCGGGTGCGCACCAGATTTTCTCCACGCGGGGACTCTCTCTTAACTTCCACACCAGTGCGTGCTCTCTCCCGCCCCCGCCGATCACGAGAATGTTCATCAGTTTTTTCCTGAAATGAATGTCTCTTGTTTCTTCGTCCGGCTTCCGCTTGGAACGATAGACGCGCTTTCCGAGCGAGTCAACCATGCCGTGGACCACGCCGCGGCGGCCGACCGTCCGCAACTTTTGATCCAACTTAGGGGGCGGCTCTCACGGCCCAGTTGCCCTATGCGTAATCGTTTACTCTTACTGCTTCGCCGGGCCAAATCCGCGGCCCCCAGGAGTTTCCGCATCATAGACTGGAAACTACGTCGCGGGTTTGTCCGCGATACTTTCGCGAGCGAGTAAAGACGTATGTTCATTCCCCTTCGTCACGAAAACATGCAGGGTCGCCGCTGGCCGGTGATCACCGTCGGCATAATCGCCCTGAATGTGCTCGCCTTTCTTGGCACTCACTGGAAGATCGAAGAGCAGGGGCCCCAGAATATCGAGGTCCGGGCGCATATTCTGATGCTCGCCGCCATGCACCCGGAACTGAAAATGCCCGTGGACGTGCAGCGATACGTCACAGCTATCCTGGCGAAGAATCCTTCGATCTGGAAAGCCATCCAAAATCCAAAGCGCCACGTCGAAGACGCCTGGGACGCCCGGATGCGGATGGAGGAAGACGCGGCCAAGTGGCAGGAGGAGATGGACGCGTTGTCCCATAGGTTTGAGGATCTGCAGGCGACCTCAATATTGAATCACTATGCATTTGTACCGGGGAACCCATCGGGAGTGAGCTACCTAACCGCTAATTTTCTACATAGTGGTTGGCTTCATCTAATCGGCAATATGTGGTTTCTGTGGCTGGCGGGCCTCATCCTCGAAGACACCTGGGGCCGCATTCTCTACCCCGTTTTTTATGTCGTCGCGGGTGTCCTGGCATTGCAGGTCCACGCCTGGAGCAACCCCGGGAGCTTGACTCCGACCGTCGGAGCTTCCGGCGCCGTCGCCGCGCTTATGGGAGCGTTTCTGGTGCGATTCCCGACCGTCAAGATCGAAATGGCGTTCCTGTTGGGACTCTTCCGCCTTTACCGCTTCCATGCGGCCGCCTACTGGCTGCTGCCGATTTGGCTGTTCATGGAGGTCTTTTCCGGTGTGCTCTTTGGGCGATCTTCCGGTGTTGCCCACTGGGCTCATGTCGGGGGCTTCCTGTTCGGCGCTGTTGCGGCGGTTGTTATACGAAAGTCGGGGCTCGAGCAGGTCGCCGAACAGGCGATCCAAGAGAAAATTGCCTGGGTGAGTCACCCTCTGCTCGCGGAAGCGAACGAGCAACTCGAAAGAGGACAACTCGATGATGCGGAAGCGAACTTGAAGAAGTTACTCCAGGAAAAGCCCGATTCGGTGGAAGCCTATCGCATGCTGCAACAGATTCACTTGCGCAAGAACAACGGTTCGGCTCATCGTGATGCCCTCGTCAAACTCCTTGCTCTGCATCTCAAGGCCAAAGACGCCGACGAAGCTCTGCGTACGTTTCAGGACTATAAGGGCCCGGGAGCAGAAAACCTGCCGCCCCAAATGTGGCTCGATCTCTGCCGCCTACTGGAAGATGACCAAAGGCTCGATCACGCCGTGGACGAATACTCTGCCTTGGCGGGGGCCTATCCCGCGGAGAAACAGGCGCTCCTGGCGAACATGGCCGCCGGCCGCCTTTGCCTGAAGCGGCTGGGCCGTTTCTCAGACGCGCTCTATTTCTATCAGATGGCGAAGGCTTCGCCAGTTCCCCATCTCGATTGGGACGCGAACATCGAGCGCGGTATCAGCGAGGCAACGCAGGCCGCATGCCAGCCTGCGACTCCAGGCAGCTGAATAGAATGGAATTCATCACTGGTGGTGCCATAGAGGCAGATTCACTGCATAGTTCGGCGCTCTAATGAATTGGCCGCGCCGCCGCGGAACTTCTGATCCAGAGCCGCTAAGGGAAATCCCTGCTGCCGGCAAGATTATTGAGCAGCTGCTCGAATAGGAATCGTCACACCGGTTGGGGCAGAATCCGCTGAGCCGAGCATGTGGCAACGACCGTCGAAGATTCCTCCGGGATCGATGACCAGGCACGGCGAGTGAACCTCGCCGGTCACGACGCCCTTGGCCTGAATCTCCACGCGCCCTTTGGCAAAAATCACGCCGTCGAACCGTCCGGAAATGACCACGCGGTTCCCTTCGATTTGACCTTCGACCTTGGCGCCCTCTCCCAGCACCAGCGTTTGCTCGGAGATGATGTTTCCTTTCACATTGCCGTCAACGCGAAACGTCCCGGTGACCTGCAGCGTGCCTTCCACCGTCACGCCCTGATCAATGAAACCCGTCCACTCTTCGCTGGTGCCGTTCTTGGAACCGCCGCTGGACCATTTCCAAGCCATCAATCACCCCGGAATACGTATATCGACTTTAACCGCCCGCGAAGACAAGTCAAGCAGGGACGCACGGCCTGATGTCGAATGAATCTCCTATCGAATGGACAGGTTGCCGCGGGATTGTTGCTACTTCATCAATCGGTCGTAAATGCCCATCAACTGGGCGTCATCGTAAAACTCAAGGAGGAGCTGTCCCGGTCGAATGCGAGTTTTTGGCCGCAACTGGACTCGCGTGCCGAGGTGCCGCTGCAAATCTTCGAGCGCGGCCCGGATGTTCGCGTCGGGATGGCCGGTTGCCGGAGCGGAGCCAACACGCGCGCGCCGTGAAGCAAGCCGCTCGATCTGGCGCACCGTCAGGCCCCCGCGAGCCGCGCGCTGCGCGAGGCGCAGTCGCAAAGCGGAGTCATTCACCGCGAGCAAGGCCCGCCCGTGGCCCGCAGAGAGCCGCCCTTCTTCGATGAGGTCGAGAATCATCGCATCCAGTTTGAGGAGTCGAACCGCGTTCGCTACGGTGGTACGGTCTTTGCCCGTGCGTTCGGCCACGGCCTCTTGCGTCAACTGGAATTCGGCCATCAGCCGTTCGAAGGCGCGTGCCTGCTCGATCGGGTTCAGGTCTTCGCGCTGGATGTTTTCCACAAGCGTCATTTCCAGCGCTTGTTCGTCCGAAACTTGGCGGAGAATAGCAGGCACACGAGCAAGCCCTGCCCGCTGCGCAGCTCGCCAGCGCCGTTCGCCGGCGACCAATTGGAAACGGTTGCCAAGCGGGCGCAACACCAGCGGTTGGATGATTCCACTCGTGCGGATCGAGCGCGCAAGTTCCTCGAGTGCCTCTTCGCGAAAGCGAGTCCGGGGTTGGTATGGGCTTGGATCGATGAGATCGATGTCTATCTGGTGTGGACCAGAAGGAGCAGCCTCTCGCGCAGGGGCCGCCGCCGCTGCAGTCGGCGTCACCGCGGCTGGCGTCGCAGCAGGCTGAACTTCAGGCTCCCGAATGAGCGCTCCTAGCCCCCGTCCCAGTGCGTTTCTCGGCATTGGCGATTACCTCCTGAGCAAGTTGTGTGTAGCCCTCGGCACCTTTACTATGTATGTCATAGAAAATAATAGGCTTACCAAAACTAGGGGCTTCGGCAAGCCGTACATTTCTCGAGATGACGCTCTGAAAAACCTGTGTACCAAAGAAGCTTCGCAGATCGGTTGCGACCTGCCTCGAGAGCGTTGTCCTCTCGTCGTACATCGTCAGCAGGATTCCTTCGATCTCGAGATCTGGATTCAATGTGCGCCGGATGCGCATGAGAGTGTCGAGGAGTTCTGAAACTCCTTCCAGGGCGAGATACTCGCACTGGATTGGCACAAGCACGGCGTCAGCTGCAACTAGAGCGTTCAGTGTCAGTAGATCGAGTGCCGGCGGGCAATCGAGGACGATGAATCTATAGCCACCG
This sequence comes from Terriglobia bacterium, assembly GCA_041497835.1. Lineage (GTDB taxonomy): Bacteria > Acidobacteriota > Terriglobia > Acidiferrales > UBA7541 > Acidiferrum. Next base: position 7,807 of record JBGQHF010000026.1, on the reverse strand, counting down.
CGAAGTTTTTGAAGAATGGATTTCAGTTTGTATTCGCGCTCCTCAGCCGAGACAAGCTCGACGGCGGCACCAACAAGGTTCTTGTCGGCAGGGATCACGTCGAGACCTTCCACTTGGGATTTCTGGATGATGCGATCCAACGGCTCATCTAGAATGAGCGCGTGATAGAGCGTCCTGCGGGATGGATCTTTCTCGAAACCGATGCCGGCCGTGGCGTTTGCTTGCGAATCGCAGTCAACAAGGAGTGTCGGCTGTTCTGCTGCTGCAAGGCAGGCGGCGAGATTGATTGCGGTAGTGGTCTTGCCCACTCCGCCTTTCTGATTCGCTACCGCGATGATTCGAGCCAAGCGCCCCCCAACGGGCGAAAATTTAGCAAAGAGCGACCTCGGATGCAAGATGTTTCACGTGAAACAGAACCGCATTCCGGCATTTCTTGGTTCTTCTATTGTTCCACGTGGAACAACCTTTCAGATCAAGGACAGGGTTCACTCCAGACAACAGAGCCAGGAAGCGTGATTGATCGGCCTCCGGCGAATGTTCCATGTGGAACAAAATGTGGAAGTGTCAAATGTCGGCGCGTCGATGTTTCGCGGTTCTAGGCTTCAGATTCACATCGCGACAAAGGCCGAGTTCACAATCACAGCGAATTGACCCCGCAGGTTCCCAACCGGGCACCCCTCAAGAATGCGACTCGCGGAGCCATTTCACACAGCGCGCTCACCAACAAGAAGATAACGTCGCAGCGAGTGCGGCAGGAGGACCGGTTCGAGCCATGTCCAAGCCGTGTTGCGCTTAATATCGTCCAAATCCCGACCTCCAACCCATAGCACGGCCCGTTTGGCGACAAGGACATCCGACGCGGCCCATTTCAGAAAGCTCTCGAATTCGCCGACCGCCCTGGAGCACACGAAATCCAGAGGTGTGAGTTCTTCACCGAGATCTTCATAGCGCCCGACGATGACACGCGCACCGGTCATTCCCATCTCGCGAATGACCTCTGCCAAGAACGTTGCCTTCTTTACATTCGATTCAATCAAAAAGACTTCCAGATCAGGTCGAAGAATCTTCAGCGGCAAACCAGGAAATCCCGCACCCGAGCCAATGTCGGCTAGTCGACCACTCTCGATTGGCACCGCACCTATCGCGAACATGGATTCGCAGAAGTGTCGGTACAGAATTTCTACCGGATCATGAATCGCCGTAAGGTTTACCTTGTCATTCCACTTTATCAGAAGTCCAAGATAAGAAAGCATTTGCTCAATCTGCTTCGATGTGGCGGTCAGCCCGTAGTCAGCCAGGGCGCGCCCAACCCTTGCGGCGTCTGGCATAGATGAAGAGTGTGTGTCCACGAAAGTTCTATATTATGTTAACTTGGCGGCGATCCGCGCTCACCAGTCAGCAGGTAGGAAGCACCCGCAAGCCCGGCGACGACATCGACTGTTGCATGCCAAAGGATAACCGGCGCCAAACTATCGTACGCGATTCGCGCCACGCCAAATGCAACTCCAAAGACCAGCTTACTTAACAACCCACCGCGCCCTTGGTAGAGATGAGCAAGGCCAAATAAGATGGCGGAGAGCGCGATGACCATCCACACGGGAAACCCGGCGCGAGTCAGAGCCGCCATCACGAAGCCGCGATAAAGGAACTCTTCACAGAGGCCTGCGGTCAAGGCTAACGCAAGATAGACCACTCTTTCCACCGTCGATCGGGGAACGATCCGCTCGGCAAGAGCCTGAAGGAGTCCGCGTGCTTCCGGAGCTACGCGACTCATGCGCCGCAGATTCAGCCAATGCAGAGTTCCAAAGAGCAGAGCTCCCGCTAGCGCCACGGTCACAATGCGTCCACCGATCGGGATCATGAGCCCGAGCTCAGAGAGGGTCAGGCCACGCGCCCAGGCGCGCCACGCCGTGACCGCGACAGCCAGCCACTGAAACGTAATGGTTGAAGCATACAGGGCAAGCCGTTCCGCAGAGGTGACGCGGGGCAAGGCGAGGAGCTTACGAATCCGCGCGCGTCCCCTCCAGGGAAGAAGAACGCCGAGGACCAGAAAGATCAACACGAAGTCCCAAGGCACGGAGCGATGAAATCACGTTCGCGGGCAGACTGCAACTCGCCGCTGCATCTGCGACAAGCATGCAGGGCCGTGTATCGCTATAATCGGGGGGCATTTTCAGGAGGTTGGTTTGACCGAACCCGTGAAACTCACGGCCATGGTCAAGGCAGCGGGTTGAGCGGCCAAGCTGAGTCCCGTGACGCTGGACTCAATTTTGCGCCGGCTGCCGCGACCGAATGATCCGAACGTGCTCGTTGGATTCCATACCAACGACGACGCAGGGGTGTATCTGCTCGGCGAGGGATTAGCTCTCGTTCAGACGGTGGATTTCTTCACTCCGATCGTGGACGACCCCCACGAGTTCGGACAGATTGCCGCCGCCAATTCGCTCAGCGACGTCTATGCGATGGGAGGCCGGCCGATTTCCGCGCTCTCCATTGTTGGCTTTCCAGAAAAAGGCGATCCCGCGATCCTCGAACAGATTATTCGGGGCGGCCTCGCCAAAATGACCGAAGCGGGTTGCAGCGTCCTCGGCGGGCACTCGATTCGCAACGAAGATATTCAGTTCGGCTACGCGGTGACGGGCTTGATCAAGCCGCAAAACGTCTGGCGCAATGTCGGCGCGCGGCCGGGCGACGCTCTGCTACTGACAAAGGCCATAGGAACCGGGGTTTTGGCCACCGCGCTGAAGAAGGGCAAGATTTCCAAGGAATCGCTCGACGCAGCCACAGCTTCCATGCTGCAACTGAATCGCGCCGCCGCGGAAGCTCTGCGTGCAGTAGAAGAGAAATCCGGCGGCACGCGGCCGGTGCATGCGGTTACAGATGTGACCGGCTTCGGCCTGCTCGGGCACGCGCGGGAAATGGCGTTGGGCGATCCTCCGGCCGGAATCGAAAGCGTTTCCCTGGAGTTTGACCACACGGCGGTGCGGTATCTGCCGGGCGCCGTGGAAGCCGCGCGCGAAGGGTTTCTTGCCGGCGGGCTCAAAAACAACCGCGATTTCATTGGTGATTGCGCTGCCTTTGACGGGCGCGTGGCGCAGGAATACCGCGACCTCTTTTTCGATCCGCAGACGTCAGGCGGTTTGCTCGTGGCCCTCGCGAATGATTCGGCCGACGGCGCTCTCGCCGCTCTTGCGCGCCACGGAGTCAGCGCCCAGCGCGTCGGCCGCATCGTTCCCAAACGTACGCCGCTGCTTTTCGTTCGATAACGCCGCATGACACTCCCGGGACACTCGCTATTCGCTAAACTCTAGAGATGGACACAATCACCCACGGCATTGCCGGTGCACTGATCGGTAAGGCGATCTTTCGCGGCGACGATCTGCTGACCAACCACCCCGCGTCCCGCGAACGCGTGCTCACCTGGGCGGCGATGATTGGGGCAATCTTTCCGGACTCCGATGTGATTCGCGACATCCTTTCGCGCGACCCATTGCTTGTCATCACCTGGCACCGCAGCCTCACGCACTCGCTGCTCCCCCTGCCGGCATACGCGCTGGGGCTTGCGGCGCTCACACAGTGGTTTGTGCGGCGGCGCAACTGGGAATGCCCTTCCTTCGGGATGCTCACGCTCGTCTATGTCATCGGCCTCCTGAGTCATATCTTTCTCGACCTGGTGACTAATTTCGGAACGATGATCTGGTCGCCGCTTTCCTGGGCCCGGCCTGCATGGGACTTGATTTTCATCATCGATCTCACGCTCAGCGCGATTTTTCTTCTTCCTCAGTTGCTTGCCGGAGTTTACGAGCGCCGCGAAGGATTTTTCCGCCGCGCGGTGCGCACACTGCTCATCTGCATCTTCGCCGTGCTGCTGATCACGGGGGTCTCACAAGGGGTCGGCGTGCGCATTTCGGCTCTCACGGCGCTGATGATCAGTCTGTTTCTCGCAGGGCTGTTTTTCGGGCCGCTCGCGGGTGGCTGGGGTTTCGGCATTTCCCGGGCGGCGTGGTGCCGGGCGGGGCTGGTTGTTTTTGCCGGGTATTTTGGGGCGACGGTCCTCGGTCACCGCACGGCGCTGGCGCGGGTCGAGCAGTTCGCCGCATCTCAGCACCTCGAGGTGCAATCGCTCGCCGCGCTTCCTTTGCCGCCGTCGCCGTGGCAATGGGATGGAATGATTGGCACGCCGCGCGGCGTGTATGAGCTCCGCATGGACCTTTCCGAGCGCGAGAGCGGCGCAGCCGGGCAAGAGCGCACGCTCGAATACAGGTTCTACCCGGAAGCGCCGGTGAATCCGCAGATACTCGCAGCCCGCAACCTCCCCGAGGTTCAAAAGGTCTTGTGGTTCGCGCGTTTTCCGGTCACGCGTTTTCGGAAAGAGGGCGGCGCAGCGGTGGTTGAATTCGTGGACTTGCGATTTCACTCAACGATTCCAGGGCGCCCCTCGGCGTTTACCTATCGCGTGCGGCTGGATGACGCAGGGCACGTCCTTTCAAAGGGCTGGGTCACGCGTTAGCGATATCTCTGGAGATCTTTGTGTGGAAACTAGCGTGGCGGCTTGGCGTCGGCGGCGTAGATGACGACCTGGCGCTCGTCGCCCATTCCGGCGCTTTCGGTGCGGATGCCGGGCATGTCCTTCAGCGTAAGATGCACGATGCGGCGCTCGCGCGGCGACATGGGATTGAGGCGGAAGGGCTGTTTGGTGGCCTGCACGCGCTCGGCGGCAACGCGAGCGGTCATGCGCAACTCCTCCATGCGTAACGCGCGATAGCCGCCGCAATCCAGATGGATGCGCTCCTGGAAGGCCGAATCCAGCCGCAGCGCTCTCAGGGCGAGATGCTCGAGGGCTTTCAGAACTTCCGCTCCCCGCTCGACCAGCAATTCCTTGTCTGCTCCGTCGAAATCGGCGATGACTTCCGCGGAATCGCCGGAGTCCACCGGCGCAACGGCTTTCACCGTGACCCTCAGGTCCCAGCGTGCCGCGCGAATCACGTCTTCGAGGAATTGGCGGAGGGCTTCCGCCGCTGCGGTGCGGTCGAGCTGGCCGTCGCGGATGAGCTCAGGGGACATGGCTCTGTGTGCCGACAATTCCTCCGGCCAGCCGGTCGTCCGGCGGGCTACGCTTTCTTGCCTCGCGCGGGCTTCGCCGGCGCGGACGTGGGGTGCGTCTTGTTCAAATACCACTGCTGCCCGATGCCGATGACGCTGCTGGTGAGAATATATAATGCCAGCCCGTTGGAAAACGGAAAAACCACGAACAAGACGGCCATACTGACGGGCATGATCTTCATCATGGTCTGCTGCTGCGGGTCGGTCGTGGTCATCGGCGTTATCTTCGAGACGACATACATGGAGAGGCCCACGGCGATCGGCAGGATGTAATACGGATCCTTCGCGGAAAGATCCGTGATCCAGCCGATCCATCTCGCGTGGCGCATTTCGATCGCTCCCCGCAGCGCCGAATTGAGCCCAATCCAGATCGGAAGCTGCAGAAGCATTGGCAGGCAGCCGCCAATCGGGTTGATGCCCTCGCGCTTGTAGACGGCCATGACTTCCTGGTTCATCTCCGCTTTTTTCGGATCGTTCAGCTTGTACTTCTTGTAGCGCTCCTGGATCTGCTTCACTTCCGGCGCGATCCTCTGCATCTTCTGCGCGGTGCGGTAGCTGGAGATGCGCAGCGGAAAGAGGAGCATGTTGATGACCAGCGTCAGGACGATGATGGCCCAGCCCCAGTTGGGGATGTACTGGTGCACCCACTTCAGAAGGTGGAAGAGCGGATCGGCGATAAACTCAAACCAGCCAAATTGCACCAGCGCATGCAGCGGCGGGTTCATCTTCTTCAGGTCGTCGTAGTCTTTCGGGCCGACATAGACACGCAGATCGAGCGGCGGCACACCCGTGTTCGCGGCCATTTCGGAAACGGGCTCCATATCCTTCTTGCTCTCCACCTGGATCTCGCGCATCTGCTTCCAGTAACGCGTGGTGATCGCACCGGGCGCGGCGCCGGTTAGCGGCAGAAACACCGCGGCGAAGTAGCGGTCTTCGATGCCGGCGAAGTCATTTCCGGGCTGCCAGCTCCCGCGCGGCGATTGGTCGAGGGCGGTAAGCTTCTTATAAGGCAGGTTTTGCAACTTGCCATTCTGGCTGTAGAGGATGAAGACCTGCTCGATCGGGGCGGGGTCCGTTACGGTCAAGTCGCCAAATCCGCCGCGCCAGGCGAGGCCCGCCGGCAGCGGAGCGCCGTTCAGCTTGACGGAAACTTCGACGCGCACGACATAGCTGTGGTCGAAATGAAAACGCTTGGAGATTTCGAGCTGCCCATTGCTCCAGGCAAATTGGGCTTCGGCGGGCGCGCGCAGCGACGCGCCTTCCGAAGTGAGCTGATAAAGTCCGCTGTTCGCCGCCGCTTCGAGCTGCGGATCATCGAGAGCCAGCGAGAAAGGCCAGCCGCCGGTTTGCTGCGCGGCTTCCGGATGGACCAAATCGAGGATTCGTTGCGGCTTTGCGTCGTCCTTGTATTTCTTGAGCTGCCAGCTTTTCACGACGCCGCCGCGGTTCGAGAACTCCACGCGATACAAATCGTTCTCGACGACGAGCGCGCGCTCTTGCGTGTCGGTTTTCGGTGCTGCGGCCGGGCCCGAGGCAGTTGGAAGTGCGTTCGCCGTGGGGGCCGCTGCGACGGGTGCGTTCGTTGGAAAGACCTGTCCCGGCGTGGCTGGGGCGCTCTTTGCCGCGCTGGTTGCAGCGGGCGGATTGACCGGCGGCTTGGGGGCGAAAAATCGCGCCCAAAGGAAAATCACCGCCATCGAGAGCACCGAGGCGAACAGGATGCGCAACTCGGAGGAGAGTTCCTTTTTCTTCTGCGGCTCGCTCACGAGCGCACCTCAACCGCGCTTGGTTTGGCTTGCGCCGCGCCGGCCCTCAGGCCGGCATCTTCTTGGCTGGTTTTTTCCGGCACCGCGTCAAAGCCGAACGATCGCGAAAGTGGATGACAGCGGAGGAGGCGCCGCAATGCGAGCCAAGCGCCGCGGGCCAGGCCAAAGCGTTCGATGGCTTCATACGCGTAACGCGAGCAGGTGGGCTCGAAGCGGCAGTTCCCCGCAAAGAGCACGGAGAAATACGCCTTGTACACGCGCAGAGCGAACAGCGCTGAGCGAACCGTCGGCCCCTGTGTGTCGGCGGGCTTCAGCCCGCCATCTTTCGTCATGCGTATTTCCTTTGGCGCACTACAAGGCGCCGCTACACGGCTGTGTGGATCAGCCGCAGAAAGTCTGCCGTCAGCGCGGAGAACTCCGCCCTGGCCACCGCACTCTTGGGATGAACAACGATGTCCCATCCTGCCGGTATCTCCCCCCGGTGGCAGCGCACCATCTCGCGAAGCCGCCGCCGGATACGATTGCGCACGACCGCGCCGCCGAGTGCTTTCTTGATGCTGAAGCCGAAGCGGCTGTGCGGCAGCGAGTTGGCGCGAAAAAAAACCGTGAAGTTTGCGCTCGTGCGGCGCTTCCCGGCGCGATAGACGGCGTCAAATTCGCCCCGGCGGACGATGCGCGCGTCGCGCGGAAAGCGCAGACGGCCCGGACTATTCGGGCGTGAGGCGATGGCGGCCCTTCTTGCGGCGCGCAGCCAGAACCCTGCGCCCGCCCTTGGTCTTCATCCGTGCGCGGAAGCCGTGCGTCTTGCTCCGGCGGCGCACCCGTGGCTGAAACGTACGCTTTGGCAAAGCAATCCCCCTTCGTCCTGCGCGACGCCCAGAGCGGTCGCCCGGGCCGCATTCCGGCCAGAATCGAAACAATGAGTTTAGTCGAGGCTC
>JBGQHF010000025.1:0-35772 GCA_041497835.1 Terriglobia bacterium | reverse complement strand
TCTTCCTCTCCACTCGCCACTTCTTCATTGTCCGCTCTCAATCCCCAGGTTTTCCTTCACCCACGCCTGATCTTGCGTCAGGATGTCGTAATCCTTCCGCAACGGATGCCCCTGCCACTCCTCCGGCAGCAGAATCCGCTTCAAGTCCGGATGACCCGCGAACTCGATCCCGAACATGTCGAACGATTCGCGCTCCAGCCAGTTCGCCGTCGGCCACACACTCGTCACGCTCGGCACCGGCTCGCCCGCCGCGGCTTGCGCCTTGATCCGCAGCCGCGTGTTGTGCGCGAACGAATACAGGTTCAGCACGACGTCAAACCGCTTTTCCCGCTTCGGCCAGTCCACCGCCGTCAAATCGCTCAGCAAATCGAATTTCTCTTCATCGCGGGTGTACTTCGCGATTTCTCCCAGCCGCGCGCGGTCCACCACCAGGATCGCCTGCTTGCGGTCCTCCATGGCCTCGCGAATGGCCTCTCCAAACTTCGCGCGGTATCTTTTTACCAGGTCGTTGTCGAGTGGAGCCGGCCCGACCGGCGGCGCTTTCGGCGCGGGCGGAACCGGTGGTTTCGGCGGTGCTCCCGCTGCAGGCGCTCCCGGCACGGCAGGCTTTGCCGGTGCAGCCGACTTTTCCGGAGAACTGGAAGCAGAGGGGGGCGTCGCCGGGGAACCGCCGGGGGTTGCGGGCTTTTCTCCCGCGTTACTCTCGGTAGTTTTTTGATCCTTTGGCTCGTCGGCCATGGCCCCAGCGCGGAATGGGCTGCCCGCACACACGGACAGCGCGCAGATTTACAGCGCCGTTTCTAACACACGCGCGCAAACCCCGTCAATCACTTACACATCTCCGGTCGATCGCACAATCCGCTGCGCAGCAGATTTCTCTCTGCTTCCTTCCCCGCCTTCCTCGCCAAACTCGCTCCTCGCTCCCCCGAGGACTTTTCAGTTGATTCTGGTATTCCTTGGGTCTATTCTTCGCCCACTTGGTGGGTTCATGCCCTGCGACGATGTTGCTGGCTGCCAATTCGGAATCCCCGTCCCAGAGGAGATACGTATGTCAACTTGGACCAAATGCCTGACCCTTCTTGTTCTAACCGGATGCCTGCTGACCTTCGCTGCTCCTGCCCAGGAAATCTTTGGCACGATCACCGGCACGGTGATGGACCCCACAGGGGCCGCGACCGCCGGCGCCAGAGTTACCGTCACAAACACAGATAAGGGTGTTGTGGTCCGCGAAGTCGAAACCGGTTCCGACGGTCTTTATACCGTTCCGAAGCTGGCCATCGGTCACTATTCGGTTGTCGTTGAAGCGAAGGGATTCAAGAAGACGACTCTCTCTGGTATTGAATTGAATGCGGCTGAGATTTACCGCGCCGACGTCACCCTGCAGGTCGGCGCCGTCGGGGAGACGATCGTCGTGGAGGCCGCCACTTTGCAGGTCGAGACCGAATCGGCGAACAACGCCAGCCTGATCACCGGCCATCAGCTGCGCGAGTTGTCCCTGAACAACCGCAATTACGAACAGCTTGTGTCGCTCTCCCCCGGCGTCTCCTACGGCGGCGGTGACCAGCTTTTCGTCGGCACCACGAATCCCTCCGGGCAGACCAACGTCGTGTCGTTCTCCATCAACGGCCAGCGCACCAGCGCGAACTACTGGACCATTGACGGTGCGGACAACGTGGACCGCGGCTCCAACCTCACTCTCCTCAACTATCCCAGCGTCGATGCCATCGCCGAATTCAAGGTCGTGCGCAACATCTACTCCGCGGAATTCGGCCGCGCCGCTTCCGGAAACGTGAACGTGATCACTCGCTCCGGCACCAAGGAGTGGCATGGCGACGCCTACGAGTTCGTCCGCAACGATTATTTCAACGCCAACACCTACATCAACAACAGCCGTGGAACCCCGCGGCCCCCGCTCCGCTATAACGACTTCGGATGGACATTCGGCGGCCCCGTCATTATTCCGGGCCTGTACAATCGGCCCAAGGACAGCCGCAAGACGTTCTTTTTCTTCTCCCAGGAGTTCCGCCGCCAAAAGGTGCCCGCCAATGTGGGGCCCGCCCTCGTGCCAACTGCGCAGGAAAAGCAGGGGAGCTTCACCCGCCCGGTCTGCATCGCTCCCAACACCTTTGCCACTGCTTGTCCCGCGGGCTCCACCGGCACCACGATCACCACCATCAATCCCATCGCACAGCAGTATATCGCCGGGATCTTCAGCAAGATCCCTGCCCCCTCTGACCCCCTTACCCACCAGTTGCTCAGTGTCTTTCAGTCTGATTTCAAGACCCGCCAGGAACTCGTGAAAGTCGACCACGTCTTCGGTCCCCGCTGGTCCGTCTTCGGCCGCTTCCTCAACGATTCCATCCCGACCAAGGAGCCGGGAGGTCTCTTCACCGGCACCGCCCTTCCGGGCGTCTCCAATACCTCCACGAACTCCCCTGGCCGCAGCTGGGTCTTCAAGAGCGTGAACACCCTATCCCCAGCCGTGGTGATGGAGCTTGGCTACGCCTATTCCTACGGCGCCATCATCAGCCGAATCGACGGAACCATCGCTTCCTCCAACACTTCCGTTTCTCCCACCCTTCCGTTCACTGTCTCCCTGGGCCGCGTGCCTTCCCTGAGCTTTACCAACGGCGGCTCCACGGTCACCGGCTTCGGCCCATATGACGATTTCAATCGAAACCACAATGTCTTTGCCAACCTCTCCAAACAGTTCAGCCGGCACATCCTGAAATTCGGCTTCTCCTACAATCACTACCAGAAGACGGAAAATGCCGCCGGCAACAATGTCGGCACGTTCAATTTCAACGCCAACGGCGCCGTAACCACCGATGCTACTGGTGCTGCACTCACTGGCGCCGCCCTGGCCGACGCCCGCTTCCAGCAGGCCTGGGCCAATTTCCTCGTCGGCGACGTAAATACCTTCACGCAGACCTCGCTCGACCTCACTCCCAATCTCAAGTCGAATCAGGTCGAGCTCTATGTGCAGGACAGTCGGAAAATGCGCCGGAATTTGACGGTGGACTTCGGTTTGCGGTATTCCCTGTTCCGGCAACCGCATGACGACAATAGGCTGTTGACCACTTTTGATCCCTCTCTCTATAGTCCCGCCAGGGCGCCCGCCGTCAGCGCGACAACCGGGTTGATCACCAGCGCGGCCGGCACCTATGACCCCTTGAACGGTGTGATCATCGCCGGCACACCCGGTGCGAAGTTCGGAGACAAGGCGGCTCGCGAGAGCAATTTTAGTATCGGTCCCCGCATCGGCTTTGCCTGGGATCCCTGGGGCAATGGTAAGACCGCCGTTCGCGGCGGTTACGGCATCGCCTTCGATTCCGGTCTGGTCGGCATCCTCGAGCAGAACATCTTCGCCAATCCCCCGTTCACCGCAAGCGTGAGCATCTCGAGTACGCGCCTGGAGAATCCGGCGGCCGCCACGCCCACTCTCTCCGCCAATCCCACGGTTCTTCGCGCCACTAGTCCCGAGATGAAGATTCCGTACTCCCAATCCTTTAGCCTCGATGTGCAGCGCGAGTTGCCCTGGAAGACGATCCTGGCGATCGGGTATTACGGCAACACCGGCACACACCTGATTGGCATCCAGGACATCAACCAGCCCATTCCAGGCCTCCTCCAGATCGTCAATGGCGTGCCCGCCGTAAACGCTACCAGCCCGCACATCAACGCTGTGCGACCGTATCTCGGCTACGGCCCCATCAATTCCATCCTTTCCGACTTCACCTCCAACTACCACAGCATGCAGGTCAGCGCACAAAAGCGTTTCGCCAATAACGGCAGCTTCAACCTGAGCTACACCTGGTCGCATGGCCTGACCACTGCCCAGACCGATCGCAGCTCCTCTCCCCAGAACCATTACAACTTGAGGGGTGAGTACGGGGCTTCCCAATTGGACCGCCGCAACATCTTCAACATGAACTACATCTATGAGCTTCCCTGGATGAGAAACCAGCAGGGTGTTATCGGTCACCTGCTCGGCGGCTGGGAGGTTTCCGGGATCTTGTATATCTACTCCGGGCTCCCGCTTACGGTGACTACCTCGGGCCTCGACCCGGGCGGCCAGGGTTACAACATCTCCACCAGCTCCGCCAGCGGCCGTCCCGACCTTATCGGCAACCCCAACGGCCCCAAGGGAACCGACTTCCAGTCTGGCCCGCTCTGGCTGAGTACGGCCGCCTTCGCGCCGGTCTGCCCGACTACTGGTGCTTGCACCACTTCTCGCCCGGGCACCTCGGGCCGCGGTGTCCTCTATGGCCCCGGCTTCTGGCGCACGGACTTCTCGGTCTTTAAGAACATCCGAATCACCGAGCAGTTTCGCTTTCAATTCCGCGCAGAGACGTACAACCTGTTCAACCATACCAATCCCAGCACGGTGAACACTACCCAGACAAGCGCCACTTTCGGCCGGATCACCGGCTATCGCGATCCGCGCGAGATGCAATTCGGCTTCAAGCTGTCGTTCTAGTCCGCAGAATCAGGGTTTTTCAGGCGGCCTGTCCCAGGTCAGGCCGCCTGTTCCCTTCTCGCAAACCTCTCCGGTTTCGTACTTCGAATTTCGTTGTCTGTTCCCTCACCGGGCGTACAATCCTTCCATGCCGGCCCCCGCACCACCTTTCCGGCACTTCGGCTACGCTTGGCTCGCCCTCTGCCTCTCCCTCTGTACCCACGTCGCCGACGAAGCCCTCACCGGCTTCCTTCCCCTCTACAACGCCACCGTCCGCGCCATCCGCGCACAGAACGGCTGGTTTCCGATGCCCACCTTCGATTACCGCGATTGGCTCTTCGGCCTCATCGCCGTCAATATCGTGTTGCTGCTCCTGACTCCTCTCGCGTTTCGCAACATGAGCCTTCTGCGCCCCTTTGCCTATTTCTTCGCCCTGATCATGTTTCTCAACGGCATGGGCCACACGCTCGCCACCCTCTTCGGCCGCGGCCCCACTTTGGCCGTCTCCATCCCCCGCCCCGCTCCGGGCTTTTACTCTTCTCCCCTCCTCCTCGCCGCATCGGTCTACCTTTTCGTCTCGCTCCGCCGTTCCGCTCCATCGCGCTGACACGCTTGCCAAAAATCGAGCGCAAGCCACCGTCTTGACATTCCCTTCCGCGCGGCACACGATGCATCGCCATCCCTGGTCTTGCGATGAGCATCCGTAACCGCATCTTCCTGGCGCTGATTCTGCTCTCCTTCGTGATCCTCTCCGGGTCCGCCGGCTTCCATTTCATCGAAGGCTGGTCCTGGTTTGACGGCTTCTACATGACCCTCACCACGATGAGCACCATCGGCTACGGGGAGATTCACGCGCTCTCTCACGCCGGCCGCATCTTCAATAGCTTCCTCATCGTAGCCTCGGTTCTCACCGGCGGCTTCGCAATTGCCACCTTCAGCCAGGCGCTGCTAGAATTCGAGTTCGGAAAGGTCTTCGGTCGGCGCCGCATGGAACGCGAACTGGCGAAACTCTCGAATCACTTCATCATCTGTGGAGCCGGCCGCGTCGGCCGTACCGTCGCGCGGGAGCTTCGCGCCCGCGGTCAGACCTGCGCGTTCATCGAGGTTGATGCCGGGCGCGCCCAGTGGGCCGTGAATGAAAAGTTTCCCGTCATTATCGGCAACGCCTCTTCCGAAGAAAACATGAAGCTGGCGCACATCGACCGCGCACGAGGCTTCGTCGCCGCCGTCAGCTCCGACGCCGAGAATCTCTACATCGTCCTCACCGCGCGCGGTTTCCGCTCCGACCTCAAAATCATCGCCCGCGCCAGCGAGGAAGAGGCCACCTCGAAGCTCCTGCGCGCGGGCGCTTCGCAGGTTCTTTCTCCCTACTACTTCGTCGGCCACCGTATCGCCCAGCTTCTTCTCCGGCCCAACGTCCTTGATTTCATTGACGCCGCCTTCGGCACAGAGCGCCTCGACGTCGAAATCGGCGAGGTGCGCATCCATGAGCGCTCTTCTCTCGTCGGGAAAACGCTCGGCGATTCCGTGATTCGCCGGCAGGCGGGAGTGATCGTCCTGGGCCTGAAGCCCGCCGAAGGCGCCATGAAATTCAATCCTGCCCCCGAAACGCTCATCCGCGCGCAGGACTGCCTAATCGTTGTCGGCGACGACTCTCAAATCAAGAAGCTCGAAGCCCTCGCCAACTCCCCCGCCTGACTCTGCGAGGGCACCGCGCTTGACAGCGCCAGCCGCGGGAGGTAGGTTCTCGGCCAGCAAGCAAGGACTTTCCGTGCAGATTTCTATCAAGAAACCCAGGCATTAAACGGGACAACGGCCCCAGGTCATCACCAGGAAGCGCACAGAAAGTCTTCGCGGCCAAAGGAGGAGGAAGCCATGTGGAAACGCATCATCGGGTTCTCCGCGGCGGCGTTCCTGCTGTCTGCCGTGCCATCCGCACGCACGCAACAGGCGCCGAACCCGCCCATTTTCACTTTTGTCAGTCAATTCCAGGTGCCCCGCGCGAACTGGACGCAGGCGGCTGAGGATGCCGAAAAATTCACGAAGCCCGTCTTCGACCGGCTGATGGCCGACGGCACCATCATCGGCTGGGGCACGTATGAAAACACCGTCCACACACCCGACGGCATGACCCACGGCTCGTGGTGGGCGTCCACTAGTCTGGCCGGCATTCAAAAGGTGCTGGACGAATTCCGGAAGGCCGGCCCGAGACCCTGGCAGCTCGCCTCGACCAAGCATCGGGACTTTTTGTTGCGCTCGGTGTTCGGCCGCGGCAGCCCCGTTGCCGGTTCATCCGGTTACCTGCGCGTGATCGGCGTCGTGACCCAGCCGGGGAAAACCGAGCAGTACGTTGACGCCATCAAGAAGTATCTGGTGCCGAGTTTTGACGAACTTCTCAAAAACGGGTCACTCACTTCTTATGGAATGTCCGAGCAGTTTGTGAACACGGAGGCTCCTTCGCTGCGCTTCCTTGCTTACGTTTACCCCAATGCCGCAGCGATGGATACCGCCGCCGCTGCGGTCGCGGCAACCCTGGACAAAATGAGCGCCGACGATCGCAAAGCCTGGCAAGGTGCGCTGGCCGAATCCACCGTGCCGAACAGCCGGCGCGATGAGATGTACAGAATCACGCATTACGCGCACAAATAGGCCGCGCGTTTCGCTCAGAAACACCGCCTGGGGCCGGAACATCCATCTCGTTCCGGCCTCCTTTTCGGCCGGGAGGGCGCGGCTTGAGCCGTGCCGCAACCTAGCCCCAAGACAACAGGGGCTTCAACCCCTGCGGCATCTTCACGGCACTCTTTTTTTTGCTACTTGGACACAGGCCCTCATGTCCCGGCTTTGTCGGGATCCTGCCGGAGGAACCGCAGCCCATCAAAGATGGCAACCCGGCGGGAAAGCGCGCCCGCATCGCCACGGGAGCTGTTGGGGGCGAAGCCGAAGGACTTCAGCCTGTGCGCATGTCCAGCCTACGCTTCTCCACCCTCTTCTCCCGTCTCCAGCATGCACGGATGCCAGACTTCATCCTCGGCATGCCCCGCGCAGAACCACCGTCCACACATCTCGCAGTGTATCGTCGCAGCCAAATCGCACGGCTCATCCAAGAGCGACACGCCTTCGCACGGCCGTTCGAGTTCCTCGTTCTCTTCCTCTCTCCTACCCTCCATCGCCGCACCTCTTGCCGCCGTTCCACCCCCGGCCGCCCGCAGGCATTGAGTCAGTTTGCCGGGACGCCGGGATTCTTCTCAAGACTTCGCCTTTTCATACGCCCGGTTCAGCCACCACAACGCAGCGCGCAGATCGTTCGCCGAACTCAACTCGAACGAGTACCACTGCGCGCCGGGGCCTGCTCTTTCCGAGTCGATACGTGGGTCTTGGGTTGCGCGCCGCAGCAGGCCCGGCGGCATGGGATCGAACTTGAAGATGATCGAGTTGGCAGTGTTCAGCGCACGCGTGCAGGGCAGTCCAGCAAAGATCACACCATCGCGATAGAAGCCGGCTAAACCGAACATGGGCCGCGAGGTGACACCCGGCCAGCCGCTCAGCTCTTGTCCCAGCATGGCCGACCACTGCCTCATTTCCTCGGAGACACGCAGGAGCTTGGGCCATTTGGAGATCGCCGCCTTCCTGCGAACCTTTCGAGATTTTTTGCTGGGCACCTCAGAAGAGTGCCACGAAATAGCTGTCGATTGCGAGAGGCACCGAGGGTACCCCACGCTCGCACTGCAAGGGCGGGATTCTTCAGCGGCTCTCGAAGGGATACTTGTCCTGGGACTGGACGGCGGCGGCGACGCGGCGGCGCAGCGCGATCGTGTCCACCGCGGGGCGCTTCGCGAAGCGCTTCAGCACGGCCATCTGCGTTGTCAACATGTCGCCTTCATGGACCGCCGCAATCGCGCGCTTCGCTTCGTGCTCGACGCGCTCCGCTGCATCGGCGATAAACACGCGCGCCGCGTCGATCATCGTGGAAGCGGCGGACTCACTGCGCGAAGCGACAGACTTCTGCGCGCGCAGCAATGAAGACTCCATCGCGTAGATCTCCATCACGATGTTGGACAGCGCGCCGATCAACTCCTGCTCGTCCGCCAGCTTCTCGCGGAACTTCTGGACCGCCCCGCCCGCCGCCTGCAGAAACATCTTCTTCGCATTCGCCACCACGCGCGCTTCTTCCGCCAGCACGCCTTCCGGTGTCTCTTCCATGGACGGCCCCGCCAAAATCTCATCCGCGAGCTTCATCGCCGCCGGAATCAGCGGCACTTGCCCGCCCATCGCGCGCTTCATCAGCATCTGGATAATCAGCATGCGGTTGATTTCGTTGGTGCCCTCGAAAATCCGGTTCACGCGGCTGTCACGGTAGGCGCGGCACACCGCGTAGTCCTCGTGAAATCCGTAGCCGCCGAAGATCTGCACGCCTTCGTCCACGACGAAGTCCAGCATCTCGCTGCCGTACACTTTCGCAATCGAGCTCTCGATCGCGTACTCTTCCAGCACCTTCATCGAATTCTGGATCTTGTCGCCTGAACCCGACGCCGCCGCCATGGCCGCCTCGATGTTTCCCGCCGAGCGGTACACCATGGACTCCACGGCAAAAATCTGAATGGCCATCTCCGCCAGTTTTTCCCGCATCATGCCGAATTGCCCAATCTCTTTGCCGAACGCCTTCCTCTCCTTCGCATACTTCGAGGAGGTCGTGAGAACGACCTTCGATCCGCCGACGCACGACGCGCCCAGCGTGAACCGCCCGGAATTCAAAATATTGAACGCCACGATGTGCCCGCGCCCGATCTCATGCAGCAAATTCTCTTTCGGCACGATGCAGTTCTCGAGGAAGATCGGTGTTGTCGAGCTCCCGTGAATTCCCATCTTGTGCTCTTCCCCGCCGGGCTTGAAGCCGGGGAAATTCCGCTCGACGATGAACGCCGAGAATTTCTCGCCGTCCACCTTGGCGAACACGATGTACACGTCGGAAAACCCGCCGTTGGTGATCCACATCTTCTGCCCGTTCAGGATCCAGTTCTTTCCATCCGGCGAGAGCACCGCGCGCGTCAGCGCATTCTGCGAATCCGATCCCGCCTGTGGCTCGGAGAGGCAATACGCGCCGATCCATTCACCGCTTGCCAGCTTGGGCAGATATTTTTTCTTCTGTTCTTCCGTTCCGAAATAAACGATGGGCAGCGTTCCAATGCCGGCGTGCGCGCCGTGCGTCACCGCGAATCCGCCGTAGATGGAAATCTTTTCCGTCAGAACCGTGGTAGCAATCTTGTCGAGACCCGCGCCGCCGTACACCTCCGGCACCCCACCGCCGAGCAAACCCAATTCGCCGGCCTTCTTCACCAGCTCCACCATCAGCCCGGGCTTTTTCTCTTCCAGTTCTTTCACGCGCGGCAAGACTTCCTTGGTGACGAACTCTTCCGCCGTCTGCCCGATCAATTTCTGATCGTCGGTCAGATCCGCCGGAGTGAACACATCCTCGGGCCGAGCCGCCTCGAGCAGAAAACTTCCACCCTTCGCCGCCGTCTTCGTCAGTACGGATGTCGCCATGTTGTGTTGCCCTCCGGAATTTGTGAGGCGGGGGCGCAGCGCCGAAAACGCGGCGGGCGCCCGAACAGCGGGGCAGAATTCTGCCCAAGGGAAGTTTACTCCCGGGCGGGCCGGGCGGCAATCGAGGAACAGTGAAGGAGGCGAAGGGGCGCGCGAAGTGCGAGGGAGGGTGCCGAGCGGGGAGGGGATGGCGGGCGCGGGCGGGAGGCGGTAAAAGCGCTTCATAGACAAATTAATTTGTCTTGACAAACTAATTTTTCTATCCATACTGCGCAGGATGCGAGAACGAATCCGGCGGCCACGCGCCGCTCTCCCCCGGACCAAAGGCAGCCCGAGACGGCGCCCGAGCGAGCTGCACGTGATCCGCGACTTCGACCGCGCCTATTCCCTGCTCCATCCGGTGCGGAGGAAAATGCTGGAGCTCCTGAGCGAGCCCCTGTCGTCGGCGGGAATCGCGCACCGGCTCCGGCTGCCGCGGCAGAGGGTGAATTACCACATCAAGGAAATGGCGCGGGCGAAGCTGTTGATTCCCGCCGGACGGCTGAGGAAGCGGAGGTTTTACGAACAGTGTTATGTGGCCTCGGCGAAGGCCAACGTGCTTTCTCCCGAACTGCTGGGGAAGCTGGCGGCGGATGCGGGGGTGACGCCGGACCGGTTTTCGGCGGCGCACCTGCTGGGTCTGGGGGCGCAGATGCAGATGGAAGTGAGCCGGGGGCTGGAGTTGGCGACGAAGTCGGGCAAGCGCATCGCAACGCTATCGTTGAATTGCGAGATGCGGTTCACTTCGCCGGAGCAAAGGGCGGAATTCACGAAGGCGCTGGAGAAGGCGATTGTGGACGCGATCGGGCGGCACACGTCGCCGTACAAACTCAAAGACGGCACGGCAGCGCCGGGCCGAGCGTTCCGGCTGGTTCTAGGATGCTATCCGATGGTTTCGGAAAAAGAAAAAGACTGGGGCGGGAAAAATGACCCGGCGGGGGAACCAGCCCAGTGGAAGGATTTAGCGATTCCGCTGCCGGGAGGGCGCGATGACTGAAGAAATGAAGAATTCCCCGCTCGAACACAAGGGACGCATCCTCCGCGCGGAGATGCGGACGTCCGCGACGCCGATGCAAGCATGGGAGGCGTGGGCCGACCCGGAGAAGATCGCCCATTGGTTTGTGGACCGCGCCGAGGGCAAAGCGGAGGCAGGCGCAACGATCACGTGGATCTTCGACAAGTTCAACTACAGGATTCCCTACGAGGTGTTCCGCGCGGAGCCGGGCGCGCGTTTCGCGATTCGCTGGGAACCTCCTCCGGGGCGCGATCCCGGAATTCTGGAAGTGACGATCACACGCGAGGGCGGCGAGACAGTGATTCGTCTCGTGAATTCAGGATTTCGCGAAGGCGCGGAATGGAACGATGAATATGAAGGCGTGAACTCCGGCTGGCAGATGGCGCTGGCGCTGCTGAAGCACTATCTGGAGAACTATTTCGGCATGCCGCGCAGCTCGTTCCTGGCGATGCGTCCGGCGGAATACACGGTCGAGAAACTCCTTCCGTATCACCGCAGGGAAGAAGGGCTCGCGAAGTGGCTGACGACGAGTGGTTCGTTCGGCGCGGTGGGCGCGGCGTATCGTCTTGCGCTGCGCGAGGGCGGCATTGCGAGCGGGCGCGTCCTGGCACTCACCAAGAGCGAGACGGCACTGAGCTGGGAGGAAATCCGGGGTGTGATGGAGCTAAAAGCATTTTCGATGGGGCCGCAAAAAATGATTTGCGTGCACGGGTGCGGATGGGGATGGAGCCAGGAGCGCGCGAAAGAGATCGAGCAGCAGATGGAGCGCGCGTTGGAGCGGCTGGCCGCAGTGCTCGGCGCAGCAGGGGCGTCGGCATAAGAATAGCAAGAAGATTTCAACACAGAGAGCGCAGAGCGGACGGACAAAGGGCAAGAGAGAGAAGGAGAAAACAATGGCAGAACCAACGCGGGCGGCAGAAAAAACAAGCGTGGAGAAGAAGATCGAGCGCGAAATTCTGCTGGATGCGCCGGTGGAAGAGGTGTGGAAGGCGCTGACGGATCCCAAAGAACTGGTGAGGTGGTTTCCACTGGAAGCGCGAGTTACGCCGGGCAAGGACGGATCCATTTTTCTTTCGTGGGGGCCGGACTGCGAGGGCGAGGGGAAGATTGTTGCGTGGGAGCCGGGGCGGCGGTTGGCGTGGTAAGAGCAGACCGCGTTAGTGGACTGGCACATCGAAGCGCGCGGTGGGAAGACGCTTTTGCGGCTGACACAATCGGGCTTTGCAGGCCAAAGCGATTGGGAGAACGAGTGGTTCGATTCCACAAGTTACGGCTGGGGCTTCATGCTGCTGAGCCTGCAGGTGGCGCTGGAACGACATCGCGGCGTCGCGCGGCGGGTGGTGTGGCCGCGGCTTGCGGTGAACTGCACGCGCGAGGAGGCGTACAAACGCCTGGATGCGGCGGGCGGGCTTTTCGCGGAGAACGCGGAAGTTTCGCTGCGGGCGGGTGAGGCATACGCCTTGCGAACAACCACGGGAGAACAGTGGAGCGGCAGGGTGGAATTTGTTCAGCCGCCGCGGGGATTTTGCGTGACGGTGAGGGAGATGAAGGATTCGCTGGTGTGGCTGACGATCGAGGGCGCCCCAGGGAAGACGGAAGTGCAGTTGTGGCTGTCGGCGTTTGGGATGGAGCAGAGGGAAGTGGACGTATTTGGCGCGCGGTGGATGGGGCGGTTGAAGACGATGTTTGCGCGGTGACGAAGAGAGCGTAAGTCACGGCGAGGCTTGGTTCGGATGGAGGGTTGCCCCCACCCCTCGACTGCCAGCCGGCAGAAGGCTCGGGCTCTCCGTTCGGGATAACAGAGAAAGGAGATTGCAATGAAGTGGGTCGTGCGACTGATCGGCGGAGTGGTGGGTTTCGCACTCATTCTGGTGATGGGGCTGTGGCTCGTGGGGCTGCGGCCGGGGCACGGGCACAACGAGGTGAGTGTGCAGATTGCCCGGCCGGCGGAAAAGGTTTGGCCGTGGCTGACGGAAGACGCAAAGCTGAAGCAGTGGATCCACGGGCTCACGGAAATCCGTTCGGTGACGCCGGAGGTGCAAGGGGTCGGAGAGCGGCTGCGGGTGGTGATGGTGCTGGGCAACGAACGAACGGAAGCCGAGATGCGCATGACGGAGTTCGAGAAGCACCGCAAGATGGGTTTTGCGATGGAGAGCGTGGGAGATCCGTCGAACGGATTTCGCTCGACGGTGTTGTACACCATCGAAGAGAGCGGAGGGATGACGCGGGTAACCCTAAAGGAGGACAGCACGTATTTCGGGTTTTTGCCGCGGCTGTTCGAGCCGGTAATCACACCGTCGGCGCAGAAATTACTGGAGGAGAATCTGCAGAACCTGAAGCGGCTGGTAGAGGCAGAAGCACACTGAGGGCATTTTCCCGTTTTGAAGATGGGCGGCTAGTACGACGGTTTCGCGAGGACGGCGGCGATGTCTTTGAAGGTGATGCGGAGGAAGATGGAAGGCGCGGACTGGCGGAGGTTGGAGAAGGTGCGCTGGGAGGCTGCTGGAACCCAATGGAGATCGCCGGTGCGCAATGTGGCGGAGGGAGCGCCGGCAGCTTCCACTTGAATATCGGCCTGGTCGAGAGCGGCGAGGAGAGAGTTGCCGCTGGAAACAAGAAGAGTGTGGGCCGCGCCGGGATCGAGGCGGATAGACTCGACGCGCATTTCATCGGTTTCGAAGAGGGGCGTGATGGAGTAGCCCTTCTGTTCTCCGGGAGGAAGTTTTTCGCAGGGGCCGAGATCGCCGGGAATGACTTTTTCGCAAAGGTTGCGTGCTTCGCCCTGCGGGAGGAGAAACTCGATGGTGAGATTGCGGAAAGGCAGGTCGCTCAGGTTGCGGGCGACGTGAACCACTTTGGCGCGCGCGAAATGGACCTCGGTATCTTTCAATTGCATGTGGAGCTCAGGCTTGCCGAGCGGAGCACTGATGATGTCCGCGGGGCCAAGCGAGACGAAGACGTAGTCGAGGGCGTGCTCGTGGAGGAGGGTCGAGTCGTGCGGGGCGACTTCGACGCGAAACACGCGGACGTAGGAGTTTTCAAAGGCGAGATGATGGCGGGGCTCGTTGCGGACAGGGACGAATTGCGGCGCCTGCGCGGGGAGAGCGGCGACGAACAAAACGGTCGCGAGGAAAGCAATCAGTTTCACGAGCGGATTGTACTACAGGTAGGAAGAGGAGAGAGATTCCTCGACTTCGTCCCGGCAAAAGGCGCCGAGATTCCCGCTCGGAATGACAAATTAACCTATGACAGGCGCTCGAGGATGCCGGCGGCGCCCATGCCGCCGCCGATGCACATGGTGACGAGGCCATAACGGGCGTTCCGGCGCTGCAATTCACGAATGACGCTGGCGGTGAGCTTTGCGCCGGTGCAGCCGAGCGGGTGGCCGAGGGCGATGGCGCCGCCATTGGGATTGACGCGCGCGGGATCGAGGCCGGCCTGTTGAATCACGGCGAGAGACTGCGCGGCGAAGGCTTCGTTCAGCTCGATGACAGCGATGTCGTTGAGCTGCAGCCCGGCGAGCTTGAGAGCTTTGGGAATGGCGTAAACGGGGCCGATGCCGAACTCTTCGGGCGGGCAGCCCGCGGTGGCGTAGGAGACGAAACGCGCGAGAGGCTTCAGGCCGAGTGATTTTGCGCGAGTGTCGCTCATGACGACGGTGGCGGCGGCGCCGTCGCTCATCTGCGAACTGTTCCCCGCCGTGACGGTTCCCTTCACATGGAATGCTGGCTTGAGCTTGGCGAGGGCCTCGAGAGAGGTGTCGGCGCGCGGGCCGTCGTCGGTATCGAAGATGAAGGATTGCGGGGCCGCTTTCGGAGTTCCCTTCCCTTTGGGAGCCGAGCCGTTACCGCTGGGCCAGGAAGTGATTCTGACTTCGACGGGGATGGTTTCTTCCTTGAACTTGCCGGCAGCGATGGCGGCGAGGGCTTTCTGGTGGCTGGAAAGAGAAAACTGATCCGATTGTTCGCGGGTGATGCCGAATTTGCGGGCGATGTGTTCGGTGCCGAGGCCCATGCTGATGTAGGAGTCCGGGGAGTGGTCCACGAGCCAGGGATTCGGAGAGATCTTGTTGCCGCCCATGGGAACCATGCTCATGGATTCGGTGCCGCCGGCGATGATGACGTCCGCCGCGCCGGAGCGAATGCGCTCGGCAGCGATGGCGATGGCCTGCAAGCCGGAGGAGCAGAAACGGTTGATGGTCATGGCGGAGCATTCGACGGGAAGGCCGGCGCGGAGCGAGGCGATGCGCGCGACGTTCATGCCTTGCTCGGCTTCGGGCATGGCGCAGCCGAGGATGACGTCTTCGATGTCCCTGGGATCGAGGCCGGGAACGCGGGCGATGGCCGCTTTGATGGCTTCAGCGGCAAGATCGTCGGGGCGCGTGGCGCGGAGCGCGCCTTTATAGGCGCGGCCGACGGGAGTGCGGACGGACGAGACGATGACGGCTTCGGGCATGCGACACCTCGGAGTGGAACTCGCGAACTCTAATTGGATGCCGCAGAGAGGAAAAAAGCAAGATAAGAGAGGGCGGACTCCCGACCGGGTCGGGACAAGTTCCCTCCGCCCCTCCACAGGAAAAAAGGGAGAAGTGTGCCGGGACGCGCGTGTTGGGCGACGAGATTACCTGGTCTTGAGAGGGACGGGTTTGCGGGGGATGAAGACGCCGGCGGGGGGCGCGATTTTGTAGATCTGGGAGAAGTTGCGCTCGTTGACGGCGAGGGAGACGCGGCCGCGGGAGTCAATGAACAGGAGCGGCTCGCCGACAGCAACGTCCATGAACGTTCTTACGTAAGGGATTGTGAAAGACTTGTCGCGGGAAGAAGGGCACGCTCCACAGGGATCGAGGCGCACAGGGACTTTGTCGCCGAGGTCGTAGCCGAGCAGGTTGAATTCTTCGCCGGGAATGTCGGTGATGAGTGAGCCGTAGGGGTCGTCGAGGGCGATGACTTCACCGGCAATTCCCTTTTCGTCGGTGGTGGAGACTTTCGGCGCCAGGCGGACGAGTTGCGGGACGACGGGGCCGACGAGATTGAATTCCCAGCCGACAGCGAGGTGCGCGGCGGCGGGAGAAAAAACATCGCGGCCGTGGAAGGTGGAAGAAAGCGGCGCCTGAATCATCCAGTTTTGATTGGTGATTTCGCGGGCGATATCGAGGCCGTCGCGCTCCAAGACCGGGGTAATGAGGCCGTTGTCCGGCAGGACGAAATACTGGCCTTTTTTGGTTTTAACGATGACGGCTTTGCGCGAGGTGCCGACGCCGGGGTCCACAACGGCGAGAAAGACGGTGCCCGCAGGGTAGTAGGGTGAAACGCCGGCGAGAAACCGCGCGCCTTCTTCGATGGAGAAGGGCGTGACCTGGTGGGTGATGTCCGTGAGGTGCGCGGCGGGAGCGATGCCGGCGATGACGGCTTTGCAGATGGCGACGGAATCGTTGGCGGTGCCGAAATCGGTCATAAAAACGATGACGGGGCGCGGGGCGGGCTGGGAGATATCGGGCTTCGGCGCGGGCTGGCGCGCGCAGGAGGTTGCGAAAAGCGGCAGGAGCAAAAGGGCGGCAAGGCAGGCGCGGCGGCTCATCGCCCTGCATTATACGGGAGGAAGCGCAGAATCGCGGGAGCAGAAAGGAAAATCACAAGGGCTTGGGCGGCTCGGCGGGCTTAGGCGGGGCGATGTTCGCCAAGCTTTCGACTTTGAATTTCTTGTATTCGGAGTAGCGCGTGACCTCGTCGGCCTTGATGCCCTTGACGAGGGCGACGCGCGCGGCGATGTGCGCTTCGTGGTAGGTCGGGAGCCAGACTTCGTTATTGATGAAGGCCTGCTCGAAGACGAAGCTCGTGCCCTTCTGGAGCGAAATGAGCATGCCGCCGGCGATCTTGAAGTTGTCGGCGAAATAGGCTTCGAGGCGCGCGACGTCGTGGGCCTGCTCGTCCACCCAGAGGACGCCGGCGAGGCTGTGGATGAGTTTCTCCACGAGTTTGCGCGGTTTGAAGTCGGGGTTGGGCTCGAAGTCGAAGACGAGAACGTCCTGACCGCGGAAGCGCTCGCGGCGGGGATTGACAAACTGGCAGGCGCGGAGAAAGACTTCGATGCCGATGTCGTCGTCCTCCTTCCCTTCCCGCCGGGCCTTTTCCTGCTTCGCTTCCTTTTTCTCGTGGCGCTTCTGGGCGTCCTGGATGTGTTTCTGGACGCGCTCGTTTTCTTTTTTCTGTTCTTCTTCGCTGAGGGGCTTGCCGTCTTTTTTGACCAGGGTGCGAATTTCGCCGCCGTTAAGATAGAAGACCTGATACTCGCGCGACTCGCGCTTCTTCACTTTGCCGGAGCCGTCGAGCTCGGTTTCCTCGACGGTCTGCGTGCTGGCGTACTCTTCTTTTATTTTGTCGATTTTTTTCTGGTTGTCCTCGATTTCCTTGAAGAGGGCCTTAAGGTCGGGGAGCTGGACCTGCGAGCCGCGCGGAAAATCGAAGACGCGCTCGCCGACTGGCTCGTTGATGGCCGCGCGGGTGATAGCGACCTGATAGGAATCGCCGCCGCGGTGGATTTCGATCTTTCGGGGCAACTGGACGCCGTCCACGAGGCGATAGTCGTCGTAAAGAATTTCTTCCTCGATGCCCGCGACGGGCGCGGATTCCTTGACGATGAGGTGCGATTGGGCGTCGAAGAAGATCCGGCGGCGGATGCGGGTAGGAGAAGTGACATCGAGCTGCAGGGCATCGCGGCCGCGGACGGTGGCGTGGCCGACGAGTGCGAAGCTGAGTTTGTTCTTTTTCGAGTTGAGGAGGCGCGAATTGTAATACTGCGCCGCGGCAGCAAGCTGTACCGCGTCGGGCCCGAGGAGCGTTTGGACACCGCCGGAGGGGCTCTGCCGCCAAGCGGATTTGCCGTTGTAGGCCTCGATGAAGCGCTTTTCGCCGAGGAGAATTTCGGAGTAGTAGCGATTGGGAAGACGCGTGTCGAAGGTGTAGGTGCCGGACTTGTCCGTGGACGCGCCGGCGAGCGTGCCCTCAAGAGTCAGGGTCTGGATTTTGGAAATGGCTTTGGAGCCCCCGGCGGCTTTGCGGTACTGGTCAATGATTTTGCCGGGGTCCTGGGCAAAGGCGGACGGGAGCAGGGTGAGGACGGCGGCCAGGGACAGGACAAAGTGACGCGAGCGCATACAGAAGTATGAACGCAAGAGAGCGGAGAAAGTTGCCATTTTTTGGGCCGCGGACGGGCCGGGGGACGATTCGTGACGCAAGAATGTTGAACCCACAAGATCCAAGGTTCAGGTGATGAGCGAATAAAGTGCGAAGCGTGTCGTCAAAAGGCCTTGAATTGAAGTCGTCGCCCCGCCAGATTCGGAATGCCTTCGATCAAGAAGATTCTGTTTATCTTGATTTTCTTGTCCTGAACCTTCTTAGTCTCAACATGATAGTAGACCTTAATTTTGATACCGAGCCGCAAGTCGGAAGGGTTCAGCTCGCGCCCAGCACCCTTAACTGGCTTGGCTAGGTAGCCCTTCTCCAGGATTCCCACGAAGGATTCCGTCTTCGCGCCGCGTGTAAAGGTTAGAGTAACCTCTCGCGTGTTATCGCTCACAGATGCGACGATGCCTGTCCACGTATCCCCTGAATAGTGATCGGGGTAATAGCCATCCTCAGCTGTTCCGTGTTGTGCTGAGACGGCGGGACACGTGGCAAAAAGAAGAAGAAAGATATGGAAGAATCTCCTCATTTAAGTCTCCAAAACAATCAGGAGTGAATCAAATACAGAAAACTGATCGTAATTCAGAGCCAGGAATCTAACAAGTGTTTTAGTGGTCCAAAACGAATCAATAAGTCGTACTGCAAACCTCGTTTATTTTGAGGGTTTGGGGCGGTTCGAGTACTTTTCGAAGAGCGCCTTATGCTTGTTGTCGGTGGACGTGAGCTGGCCCTTGATGAAGAGGTAGCGCACATCGGTGGTGAGTTCGAGAGGATCGCCATTGATTACGATGAGATTCGCGGTTTTGCCGGGCTCGAGCGAGCCCAGCTGATCGGCGAGGCCGAAAATCTGCGCCGGGTAAAGCGTGACGGCCTTGAGGGCTTCGTCGTAGGGCAAGCCGTAGGCGACGGCGGCGGCGGCCTGCTGGCCGAGGCGCCGGGCAAACGAGTTGTCGAAACTGGCGAAGGCGAACTTGACGCCCGCAGCGGCGAGCTCGGCGGGCTGGGTCATGGCGCGGTCGTAGGGATCATCCTCCTCCGGGGGAAGGCGGAGGGTGGGGCGCAGGACGACGGGGATGTGCTTGGAGCGGAGAAGGTCCTTCACTTTCCAGGCTTCGCCGCCGCCGGCGAGGATGATGCGGAGCTTTTGCTTGTCGCAAAACTCAACGGCGTTGCGGATGTCGCGCGCACGCGAGGCAAAGACGAGAACGGGGACATCGCCGCGGAAGACCGGGATCATGGCCTCGAATTTGACGTCGCGGTCGTACTGGGAGACGGAGCCTTTTTCGGCGGCTTGCGCGTAGTGGCGGGCGCGGTCGAGCCAGTCGGCAAGTTCGTTGACCTTCTTGTCGTATTCCTGCTTGGCATCGTTGAAGGGCTTGTCCTTGACAGTGAACGTGGCGAAGTCGAAGGTGCGCGTCTCAATCTGCGGCCAGTTCAAAACCATGGCGGCGCTCTTGCGGATGAGCATCTCGTCAATGGTCCAGCCGGAGAGATGGATGGCGGAGGCCTGGCCGGAGACGACGCCGGAATCTCCCTGGGAATCGAACCCGCCGCTGCCCGGCGCAGCGAGGACATGGGTGATGCCGGAAGCGCGGGTGACGGGGATGTGCTCGCTGGCCGGGTGCACGGCAGTGGCGGCGACGACATCGGGGTTGTAGCCGCCGGTTTCGGAAGTGTCCACGGTCGCGCCGACGGCGGCGATTTCGCTGAGGCCCATCTGCGTGATGGGATCGAAGAGGCCGGGATAAACGCTGAGGCCCCTGGCTTCGATGACCTGTGCGCCCACGGGGATTTCGACCTGTGTGCCAACGGCGGCGATTTTGCCATCACGGATTACGATGGTGCCGTCTTCGATGGGAGCGCCGGCGAGGGTGAAGATTTTGGCGTGGGTGATGGCGTACGCCGATGCCGCAGCCGACTGCGCGCCGGCGGGCGCGGCGAGGAGCAGAGCGAGCGCCGGAGCGGCGAACGAGCGAACCAGCGAGGAAGATATTTTCATCACGCACCTCCGGCAAGCGAAGAGACGCCAGACGCCGCGGGTGGAGTCGGCGGCTTGGGTTTTTCGAAGGGTTTCTCTTCGGGCTTTTTCACTTCCGGCTTCTTTTCCTCGGGTTTTTTCTCATCCGGCTTGGCTCCGGCGGGGTCTGATTGGGGCGGTTGCTTGCCGACGCCGGGCTTCTTGTCGGCCGGAGGTTCGGGCTTCTTTCCGGCGGCCTTTTCCTTTTCGAGCAGCGCTTTCTTTTCCTTCTCGAGGCCGGCGCGGGCGGCGATATCGCGGTCGCGGTCGAAATAGACGCGGCCGTCAATGAGAGTCTTTTGGGCGACGGCGTAGGCACTGAGGGGATGATGATTGAAGATGACGAGGTCGGCGTCCTTGCCGACATCAATGGAGCCGACGCGCTTGTCCACGCCAAGTTGGATGGCGGGATTGAGGGTGACGAGCTTGAGGGCTTCGTCCGCAGTGAGGCCGCCGAACTTCATGGTCTTGGCGGCTTCCTGATTCAGGTGCGTAGCTTCCTCGGCGTCGTCGGAATTGATGGAGACGACCACGCCGCGGCGGACCATGATGGCGGCGTTGTAGGGAATGGCGTCGTAGGCTTCGACTTTGTAGGCCCACCAGTCGGAGAAGGTGGAAGCGCCGGCGCCGGCGGCGGCGATTTCGTCGGCGACTTTGTAGCCTTCAAGGACGTGCTGGAAGGTGCGGACCTTGAAGCCGAATTCTTTCGCCACGCGGAGGAGCATGAGGATTTCGTCGGCGCGGTAGCAGTGGGAATGAACGTAGCGCTTGCCATCGAGAACTTCCAGCAGGGGCTCGAGGCGGAGATCGCGGCGCGGAGGAATGAGGTTTTTTTCGCCGGCGGCGACCCGCCTGGCGTAGTCGTCCCACTTTTTCTTGTAGTCGCGGGCCTCGGTGAAGGCGCCACGAATGGTCTCTTCGACGCCCATTCGCGAGACGGGATAGCGTGGTTGCTGGCCGGGATTCCGGAAGTTGGAGCGCTTGGGATTTTCGCCGAGGGCAAACTTGATGCCCGGAAGAGCGCCTTCAAAGGGGAGTTTGGACGCGGGCTGGCCCCAACGGAGCTTGATGACCTGGGTCTGGCCGCCGATGGCGTTGGCGCTGCCGTGGAGAACGTTGGCGGCGGTGACGCCGCCGGCCAGGTCGTAGAAGATGTCGCGGTCGTCTGGATCCAGGACGTCGGCGATGTTGGCGATAGAGGAGACGGAGATGCTGCCCTCGTTGACGCTGCCGTCCACGGCGATGTGGGAATGACAATCAATGATGCCGGGCATGACGAACTGGCCGGAGGCATCGATGACTTGCGCGCCGTCAGGGGCCTTGATGCCCTGGCCGACGGCGGCGATTTTGCCATCCTTGATGAGGAGGGAGCCGTGCTCGATGGCGCCGTGCGAGACGGTGAGGATGGTGGCGTTCTGAATGAGGATGGTGGGGGGCGCGTCGGGTGGAGTTGCGGCGCGGGCAGCCGGCATGAGTGTGAGGCAGGCGAGCGCGGCAGACAACGAAATGCGAATAGCGAAATTCGAAAGTCGGCGAAACGTCGTAGTGATGTTCATCGGGCGCCTCCAGGAATCGTTGAAGGGAGATCCCTCGCTTCGCTCGGAATGACGGAAAAGGCGGAAGATTCCGCGCTCCCGACCGATTCGGGACGGGTTCCGCCGGGCCCTACACGGAAAAAAGAATAAGAGAGGACGGAGCCGGGTTTGACGCCAGTGAAATCGATGGACAAGCCCTGAACGCCGATCGAGCCTTTCATCGTGGTGCCATCAAAGGTGCCGGTGAAGGAGACGTCGGCGGTCTGCGGCCCCATCGGAATGTTGATGCTGAAGCTGAACTTGTCGCCGCTGAGGTAGCCGGTGGTGATGGTGGCTGTGCCGCGCTTGCTGGTGACGGTGCCGGAAAGAGTGCCGTCGCTGGACATGGAGAGGTCGGCGGTGGACTCCTCGGGGCCTTCGGGGGTCGTATAAGAAAGCTTCCACTTGCCGGAGAGGTCGCCCTTGGGCGGATCGGTGGGCCGTACGGGCTCGCGGATCTCGAATTTGCGGCCGTCCACGAAGACCATCTTAATTTTCGTCTTCTCATTGAAGAGGTCGCCGTCCGTAACAACGAGATTGGCGATTTTACCGGTGTCGATTGAACCGAGACGCTCGGCAACGCCGAAGATCTCGGCAGGCGATAGGGTCAGGGCTCGCAAGGCGTTTTCCGGGGAGAGCCCCGAGTCAATGGCCTTCTTCGCGGACTTGAGGATGTCCTTCGGCGTGGTGATGCCGCCGGAGTAGAAGGCGAACTTGACGCCGGCTTTGGCGAGTTCGGCGGGAGAAGAGGGCGCGCGATCGCGGAAGCGGAGTGTGCGGAGCGATGGCTGTTCGTCGGGGTCCGCGTCTTTCGGTTTTTCGGGCCACTGAAGATTGACCAGAACGGCGAGTTTCTTCGCGGCGATCTCCGGGGCAACCTCGTAGGCCATCTGAGCGCCGTAGAGCACAGCCGGAACTTTCCAGAGTGCGGCCAGATCCAGGGCGCGACGAAGCTGGAGAGAAGTATTGGCAGGGATGAGAACGAGCGCCTTGTCTGCGAGGGCGTCGGCGAGAGTTTCCTGGGTGCGATCGAAAGGAGGCCGCTGGAGGCCGCGCGGATTCTTCGAATAGATCGCGGAGGCCTGCTGGTACCAGGCGGTGTCCAGCCAGACTTGGCGGACATAGGCGAGGACGCCCATTAGCGAGCCGGGGAAGCTGGCAAAGCCTCCGACGGGATTGAGGGAGAGAGGAAGGGCGACTTCGGGTTTGATGACGAGGTCGCCGGGACGCTCACCCGCGGTATTGAGAACCGCGGCGAGACCCGGAAAAATTCCGCCCTTGGGGGCGGAGACAACCGTCGTGAAGCCCGCGCCGCGCCAGGTTTCCAGGCGTTTGTCGTTGAGGCTGACTTCGTCTGCGGCGCTGCGCCAGGGAGTGGTGGCGGGGCGGTCTTCGGGGCCGCGGGAAATCTGCTGCGGCGGGCGCGGGCCTCCTTCGCCGCCGACAGGAGCCGCAGGGGCGTAAATGAGGCCCACGTCGGTGAAGGAATCCAGGAGGCCGGGATAGACGGTGAGGCCCTTGCCTTCAATCACCCATGCTTCGGGAGGAATTGTGATGCCCTTGCCAACGGCAGTGATCAGGCCGCGGGAGATGATCAGCGTCGCGTCGTCCAGGGGCGGGCCGGAGACGGGAAGAACCTTGGCACCGCGAATGGCGAAATAGGGAGGTTCGCCTCCCTGCGCCGCGGCGCGAGGCGCGGCGCACAGCACGAGGAAACACAAGGCGGAGAGTGCGGAGACAAGCGAGTTTCCGCGGCTGAAGACGAAACACATGCAAGACTCCTTGGGAGGGAGGATCCGAGGTGCGCTCCCCCAGGGCACATGAGAGAAGAGACGGAGAAGACTAGAGATAAGTTTCAGGCGAGTCAAGGCGTACCTGTGGGAAAGCCCCGGATCGCGGGAAAAATCTCAGTTGTCACAGGTCACGAGAAGTGACGTCACTATTCCGGGGCCGGTGATGCAAGTGTGAGATGGGCAAGAGAAGAGGGACGGGAAAGAATGCCTGTCCCTCCGAAGTTTTATGGCTTTTTCTTTTTGAAGAGATCACCGAGGCCGCTGAGCGGATTGTTTTTCTGCTGTTGCTGTTGGGAATTGGACTGGGGAGCGGCGGTGAGATCGCTGATCTGGCCCTTCAGCATGTCCCTCGCGATGCCGGCGACGTCGGGGATGAATTTCGGATCGGAGGCCGTGCCCTGGATGAGGAAGGGGATGCGTTGTACTTGCGAGCTCTTTCCTCCACCGAGAATGCCGCCGAGAAGGCCGCCGACGCCGGACGCGCCGGCAGAGCCCGGCGTGGACGCGCCCGCCGCGAGGGTGGCGAGCATCTTGAAGTCGAGATGATTCCTGGCGTCCACGGTGCCGGCGCCGATCACTGTGCCCAACGAGGGAACGACCAGATTGAGCTGCTCGGCGCGGAGGCCGTCGGGGGCCATGTGGATGCTCGTGGTGAGTTTTTCGATGTCGAGGTCGGAGCCGGTCTGGATGCCGGCGAGGGCCGAGATGGCGGCTAATTTCGAGCCGAGATTGAAGCCGGCGAGGCGGGTCTTGAAGAGCCCCATAGTGCCGTTGGTGATGAGGTGGTTGGTGGGGCCTGTAACGTGAAGGTCAGCGTTGAGGGTGCCGGTTTCGAGCGAAGCGCCTTTAGGGAGGTTGATGGCGAGGGCGGCGAGAAAGGCCTGGAGGTCGCGCGCGGGCATGTCCTGGCCGTTGAATTTTAGATTGACGACGGTATCCGCACCGCGCGATTCGTAGGTGCCGGAAATCTGCGCGGTGGCGTTGCCGACTTTGACGGTGGAAGGCTGCAGCACGCCGGTGTTGGCGTGGAGATTGGAATTGGTGGAGAAGTTCACGGTGACGGGGACGTTGGAGGGCGTGCCGCCGGCGACGAGAAGGAATTTCGAGAACTTCATGGAGCCCTTGGTGGCGGCTTCGCCATTCTCGGACGTGAGGGTGGCGTCAAGGTCCATGACGCCTGCGAGACCGGCGGAGGAATCGAGAACGCCGGAGGAGGCGAGGTCGAAGCCGTCCAGAATAATCTTTGCGTCGAACGGAGTCAGGGAAGCGTCCTGTTGGTTGAGAGGACCGACGAGCGCTTTGCTCGTTTTAAGGCTGCCGCCGCCGGGAAGACCTACGCTCAGATTTACTCGAAATGGTTTGGTGAGAGACACTTCTTCCGCTGAGAGATTTACGTTGTCGTAGGTGGTGCGCTTGGAGGAGCCGGCTTTGCCGATGGAGATGCGGCCGTCCTTGAGTGCGATTCTGTGAACCTGGAAATCGGACGCGGCTCCGGAAGATTTGCCTGAGGATGGCGATTTCGCGGAGCTGCCGCCGAGAGAAGAGTAGTTCCAACGCCCGGCGGCGTCGCGGAGGAGAGTGACTTCGGGCTTTTCGATGGCCAGGGCGGTGACGCGGAGTGAGCGCGAAAAGATGAGTGGAACCATTTCGATCCCGACTTTGAACGATTTGGCGGTTAGGAAGGGCGAGGCGCTGAACTTGGGGTCGTCGGCGATGGAGAGATTCTCCGCGGAAAGCGCGCCGGAAAGAAGCGAGAGGCTGAGGCCGCCGACCTGAACTTTACGGCCGAAGGAGGCGGAGAGTTTTTCCTCGACCGTGGAGCGGAATTGGTTCACGGGGATGAGGAAGGGGAGAACCAGTATCACGACGATGAAGACAGCGACGACGATGGCGATGGTGCGGAGTTTGCGGGTCATGGGACCTCCAGGAAATGCGGGGCTGGCGCGAGTCTGGCGCGGCAAGGGGGATGATAGCACAGATGCGGGAGGCGGATTTTCAGCGGCCGGGGAGAACACGCGGTTTGAGAAGACGGGAGGCGTTGGAATGGCCGGAATCGATGATTGCCCGCGGAACGCTTAGGCTCAGGATGACAGCCGGGAATGGGAGCGCGAAAGACGCTTGCAGAAGCGGGAGGCCGGGCTAGGCCCAGTCGAGAGCACCCTTTTTGTAAAGCCAGAGGTAACCGACAAGAAGAATGCCGAGGAAAACGATCATGGAAACGAGGCCAAGGATGCCGAGGGCTTTGTACTGGATAGCCCAGGGAAAGAGGAACATGGTTTCGACGTCGAAGATCACGAAAAGCATGGCGATGATGTAAAAGCGGACGGAGTAGCGGCCGCGGGAGTCGCCTTCGGCGGGAACGCCGCATTCGTAGGGCTTGAGCTTGTCGCCGACGGGGCGCGCATCCGGACGGATGAATTTGAAGAGGATGAGGGTGACGGCCGGGAACGCCGCGACGAGCACGGCAAAGATGAGCACGGGGATGTAGGCGCTCGGCATGGAGTCCCTCCGAGAGAAATCGTATCACGGGAGTCAAGCTGCGAATATCGGGTAGTACTGTCGCTAAGCCGGGGCCAAGGACGGAACTCCTTCTTCGGGGAGGAGTTTGCCGGGCCCCGATTGCTATTATCTGAACAACCGAAAATCTATCCTTGACAAACCGGCGACGAAGAAATATATGACAGGGCATTGGAGTCGGCCCTGCGTCGGTTTGCCTGTCTAACGAAAGTGTGGGCGGTTGAGTTCTTCCGAAACGTACGCTGCTTCTCGGAGGAATGGGTGGCTGCTTTAATTACTCTGCTTCGACGCGATTGGCGCGGGCTCTCCTAGATAAACGGAGGCAAAATGCGAGTGGCAAAGATCCTCAGTACGATTCTTCTATTTTCGATCCCGATGTTATTTCCTGCCCGTATGGCGGCGCAATCGGCCACTTCGGGAGCAATTGTAGGCACCGTAACCGATCCGCAGCAGGCGGCGATTGCGGGGGCCCAGGTCGAGGCGCTAAACAAGGATACGAGCCAAGTCCAGGTTCAAACCACAAGCTCGACGGGCCAATACTTCTTCCCCAGGCTGGCACCCGGCGAATATAAGGTTACCTTCACCATGAAGGGGTTTCGCACGACCACCATTGAGAGTTTTCAGGTAAATGTCGCGAAGAGCTTCACCCTGGACGTAAAGATGGAATTGGGCGAAATTAACCAGACCGTGCAGGTGGAGGCGATGGCGCGCGCGGAACTCCAGACCACCGATTCTACATTGGGAAATGTGTTGCCCGTCAAGGAATTGGCTCGTATGCCCGCGCTAACTCGCCAGGTGAATGAGCTGCTGATGATGCAACCGGGCGCCACGCCGACGGGAGAAGTGACCGGGGCGAGGAGCGACCAGAGCACGTTTACGCTTGACGGAATAGATGTAACGAACAATTCCGTGGGCGGGACGATAACGTATGCGTTTCTCCCGATTGACAGCATCGAAGAGTTTCGCGTGGGTGTCGCCAATCCCAACGCGACATTCGGCCGCGGCGCGGGAGGACAAGTCTCGCTGGTGAGTAGCGCGGGGACGAACCAGTATCACGGCTCGGCCTATTGGTATCACCAGAATGACAACCTGAATGCGAATAGCTGGGACAACAACCGATTGAAGATCGTGAAACCGGAGCAGAAAGACAACCGTTTCGGCGGGCGCTTCGGCGGGCCCATCCCTTTCTTATTCCACAAGAAAACTTTCATATTTGCTAATTACGAAGGACGGCGTTTTCCGAGCTCGACACCGCAGTCCAGGCTCGTGCCGACGGCCTTGATGAAGCAGGGAATCCTCCAATTCCGGGATACCTCCGGAGTGGTCCAGAGCTACAACCTGGCGACGGACGCGAGATGCGGAGCGGCCGGCACGGGCGTCTGCGATCCACGCAATCTGGGCCTGAGCCCCTCTGTTCTAGCGCTCTGGAATCTGATGCCCGCGGGAAATGACGTCGGAGTAGCTGGCGCAGACGGTCTGAATACGACAGGATTTACGACGAATGTGGGAACTCCAAGCAAGAACGATTTCTATGATCTAAAGCTCGATCAGAACGTGACGAGCAAATGGCATGCGGACGTAAATTATCGCTACTGGCGGTCGGCGGCGATCAGCGCGACGCAGCTAAACATCATTGGGGGGAAGCCATCCACTGTTCGATCAGTGCCGGTGCGACAAAACCTGCTAGAGGCTGGCCTGAGCGGACAGATCACTTCACGGCTCACCGCTGATTTCCGGTTCGGTTGGGTGCGCCAGCGTGACGCGACGAATCCGGAACGGCCGAATGCGGTGGCAGCGCAGGAAGCGATACCGGGCATGGATACCCCTTCAGGACCAATAGCGCTGGACCTTGGCGCTGCTGGCGGAACCGGAATAAGCCGATTGGTGGACGAACCCATCGACGTGAATACGCAGGTGGCGCGCAAGCAGGCGAACGACAACCGAAATTTCCAGTGGAACGCAGATTTGACATGGAGCCGGGGGGCGCACACATGGCAATTCGGCTCGCACGTGCGTTTTCTGCCCACTCTTCACCTTCGCGATGACAAAGTGATCGGGGCGCTGGGCGCGCTGGTAGCGCAACTGGACGCCGACATCGGCGCATCGATCGTCATTCCGGCCGCGGATCGTCCGCGAACGTGCGGCGCCGGTTTGACAACGAACTGCCTGGCCGCGGGGGACGTGCAGCAGTGGGACCGGCTGTATGCCGGAGCGCTGGGCATGGTCGATACCATCTCGGTCCTAACGATTCGCGATGGCAAGTTCAATCCCCTGCCGTTCGGGAGCCTACTTGAATCGGACACGAAGCTATGGGCGCCGGAGATGTACGTGCAGGACGTCTGGCGGCTGAAGCCGAGCCTTACGGTAACGCTGGGCCTGAACTATGGGTGGCAGACAGCGCCAACGGAGAGGCTCGGACGACAGACAATTCAAATTGACGCTGGAACCGGGAAGCCGATCACCGCGCTTGAGTTCCTCAGCCAGCGGAAAACAGCGGCTGACAGCGGGCAATTCTTCAATCCGACATTCGGATTTGTCCCCATCAACTCGGCGAATCAGTCAGTCTTCAAAGTGGATTACGGCGCGATCGGCCCGCGCGTGGCCTTTGCCTGGAACCCTTCCCGAAGTGGAGGATTTGGAGGGAGAGTATTCGGCACAGGTAAGACAGTGATCCGCGGCGGGTTCGGCATCGTGTATGACCGGCAGAACACGGTGCAGAGCGTGATTATTCCGGCCCTGGGTATCGGCTTCGCGCAGACACTAAGCGTGAACGGCCCCGCCTGCAACATTACGGGAGCGGGAGGCACGCTATGCACGCCGGCATCAACGAATCCGGCGCTCAGTGTCTTCCGTGTCGGTCGGGACGGGACGCTGCCAGTGCCCACGGTTCCGGCGCAGGGAAACCCGGTGATACCGCAAGTGACGTTCAGCCCGACGACGGGTGCGATCAATTTCCCCGAGGTGTTTTCTTTCCAGGTGGATCCGAACATCAAGGTTGGAAAGAATTACGCCATTGACTTGACTGTGCAACGGGAGCTGCCGGGCAACATGCTCTTGGAAGTCGCTTACACCGGACGATTGGGACGCCACCTGCCGCAGAGCATGAGCCTGGGGCAGTCGCCGATCAACTTCAAAGATCCGGCTTCCGGACAGACCTTTGCGCAGGCGTTTGACGCTGTGGCTAATCAACTCCGCACAGGCACCCCTGCTGCGGCTGTGACGCCGCAAAAGTGGTTCGATAACATGTTCCCAACCGTTGGGACCCTTGCGGGCGGCACGGTCGCACTGGCGACCGCGGCTTCGGGAAACTTCGCCAATGGAAACGTGAGCAGCATTTTCCGCACGATTGACCAGAGGCGGCTGCTCGCGGGTCTGCCCACATTCAACAACTACCTTGCGCAGGGAATCTTCTTCCGGTCGAGCACCGGCGAAGCGAATTACCACGCTCTGCTCGTCACGCTGAACAAACGGACCTCGCACGGCCTCTCGTTCACGACGAACTACACGTTCTCGCATTCCCTGGATCAGCTCGGTGCGATTCAGAATGCGGCAAACCTGATGCCGAACAGCTTCGATCTGGACGCGGAATACGGGCCGTCCACTTTCGATTTCCGCCACATCTTCAACACGAAATGGGTGTATGAGGTGCCCTTCCATAATTCGCACGCTTTCCTGAAGCGGGCGTTGCAGGGCTGGTACATTTCGGGGATCTTCACGGCGCTCAGCGGACAACCGCTGACTGTCACGGAAGGTTCTCAGGTGTGGGGCGGGACGCTTGCCCTCGGGTTCAACTCCGGCGCGGTGCCGAGTGTCAACCCGAGCGCGTTCGGCGACGGGGTACATACGGGAGTCACTGGCTCAGGAGGCATCGGCACCAACAGCGACCCGACACCGCGTCCCTTAGGTCCGGGTGGGTCTGGCCTGAACCTCTTCGCCGATCCAGCCTCCGTCTTCGGAAAACTGCGACCGGTGCAACTGGCGACGGATGGCCGGTCCGGCAGGTCACTTCCACTGCGCGGACTGGGCCACTGGAATCTGGACACGTCGCTCGGAAAAAGGACGACGATCACCGAGCGGCTGCGTGTGAATTTTGCGGCCGACTTTTTCAACTTGTTCAACAATGTCATCTATGCTGACCCCGGTTTGTCGTTGCTGAACAAGGCAAGCTTTGGGGTCATTTCCAGCCAGTTCATCCCGGCAAACCGCGTGAATGGGAGCCGGTGGATCCAGCTCAGCCTTCGATTCGAGTTCTGAGACTGACAATCCGGGAGTTCCTTCCAATGCCCGGAGAATGGCCGCACACGCGGCCACTCCCCGGGCAGTTCTTTTTTTGAGGCAATTAAGGCTGGCAAACCCAAGGGGATAGGGTGGCAGGACAGCGCGGGGGAAAGCTGGAGTTGGCCCCGCACTCCAAGAGAAGAGTGCGGGGAGCTCCTGGTCTGAACTCCGCCCTGACGGGGTGACCTATTCCATTACGCCGAAGGTGTAGAGCTTGCCGGCCTGCATGGAGCCGCCCTGGACCGTCTGACCACTCGTTCCGCCGCCGACGGCGCCGACAGAACCTTGCCCGGGCGGAAGGAAACCGTACTCGCCCTTCTTCAAGCCGGTGAGGACGATCTTGTAGGTGCGCGGAGCAATCTTTTGAAAATCAAATTTGATGGCATTCTTGTCCGCGCCGCCAGAGGAATGATAGATACCGCCCGTGACGGCGCGGAATTCGCGCCGGTCGCCCTTCTCATCCATCTTGAGAAGCACATATTCTGAGGGGGTCACGCCCTCGGTGCACCGGATCACCACTTCGATGGGCGTACCGAGCTGAAGCTTGCTCTTGGGCCCCTTGACAGCGGCATTGACGTGTCCCTTGGTCAAGCCCATCGAGAGCATGCTCTTGCCCACGCCACCAGAGCGCCAGTCCACGATTTCCGCATAAACCTCGACGAGCGCGCCCTTCACCTTGGTATAGACACCGATGTCCTCGGGAACATCGGGATTCGCCACGGCTGGGGCAGCAGCGGCGGGAGCAGCCGGCTTGGCCGCTTCCGCTTTTTTCTTCGTGGCTGCGAGCATGGCAGAGATGATTTTTTCATTGACCCCGGCAGCCTTGAGAGCCATCAAAGCCTGCACGGAGGTATCGAAATTGGGATCCCCGGCCTCGATGGCGGTAATGCAGGTGGACTCGTCGAAGCCACCCTTGACCATCTGCACCACGTCATCGTTGGTGATGGGCTTCTGCCCCTGTGCCGTCGCCGGCAAAGTCAGGAGCAGGCAAAACACAGCAAAGAAACAGATTTTCCTTTTCATGGTTTCTCCTTGTTTGGATTCGGGGAAAGCAATGATTCAGAACTGTTCGGTGCCGGCAGTATAGGAGGCAAAACGCTGACTTTGCGAAGACCGTAGGTGTAGGCGATGAACTGTTCTCCTTCACCGGCGACCACAGCCCTTTCCGAACCAAATTCAGTTCCAGAGACCTCGCTGCCGCCCCGGAGAGGGAGGCGCTGGCCGTCCACCGCCTCGACGTCCATCATGTTCCACTGGAGTCTTGCCGGCTCGCCGAGGCGCGAGCGATCCCTGGAATCCAAGAGGCGTCCGCGGGCCCTGGCGCCGCTGGCAATGACCCTCAACCCCCGGATTCTGACGTCAGTGAGAACCCGAAAATAGATAATGTAGCCTGCCTTCTGATTGTCGGATTCAAGGGTCTCCGACAGGGCTACTCTCACCGGAGTACTATCCGGGATGACAACCTGGATATGGCCTTTGGTCGGCGGAGGCGTTTCCGGCGCCTGCATCATGGCCAGTACGACTTTGTAAGGCACATTCGCCGCCCGAAGAGCTTCCAGCCCTGCCGCTGACTTGTCAAACTTGCAGGGCGATTCGTGAATCCGGGCGATGACTGCGCGCGAAGTCATACCGCTCTTCAGCATCTCAATCACATCCTGATTGGTCAGAAAACGATCTGGTATGGAACCGAGCTGAGTTTGTGCCGCGGCAAGCGAGACGGCAATGCACAGAAGTGTAGCCGAAGACACAGACCGCACGCCTGCGCCAAGCCGAAACCTTCGACGGTTCCTCACGCGAGCTTCCTCTGGTGATCAATTGCAAGGACGATGCGCGGGAGTCTATCGAGGCTCTTACGTGGTGTCAAGCAAGGAGCGAGGGTGCGACTTCCGTGACGCGAGGCTGTCGGCGTGAGCTAGTCGTGGCGGGCGCCGCGAATGATCTGGGAGGCGTGGGGGAGGAGCGAGGCGATGGTGGCGAGGGATTCGGCGGCGCCAGTGGGGCTGCCCGGGAGATTGACGATGAGGGTGGCGGCGCGGACGCCGGCGACGGAGCGAGAGAGGACGGCGCGGTTGGTGGAGTCGAAACCTTTGCGGCGCATCTCTTCGGCGAGGCCGGGGATGAGTTTTGTGCAGACGGCGGCGGTGGCTTCCGGCGTGACATCGCGCGGGCCGATGCCGGTGCCGCCGGTGGTGAGGATGGCGTCGAAGGCGGCGGAGTCGGCCCATGCGCGGAGCTGGGATTCAATTTTTGCCTGATCGTCGGGAAGAACGGCCGTGGCGGAGACGGTCCAGTTTTGCGCGCGGCAAAACTCGGCGACGGCGGGGCCGGAACGGTCGGCGTAAATGCCGCGGGAGACGGAGTCGCTGACGGTAAGGATGGCAACGCGCATGGGGAAAGGATTCTAGCCGGGATGGGAGCGGAACGCCATGCGCAGGAAGAAAAAATGAGGAGGTATAGAAGGGAGGAAAAAAGAAAGAGGGGGAGGCGAGAAGAAACTACTGGGTTTGGACGGCGTCGCGGTTGGATTCGTCGAGGAGGCGCATGGCTTCCATGAGGAGGCCGGTGGTGCCGCGGGTGGTGGTGGTGCGCGTGGAGGCGTTGGCGGCGTTGAAGTCGATTTCAAATTGGCCGTCGGCCCAGCCGACCACGCGATAGACGGCATGATCGCCCTCGAGTTTGCCGACCTTGGCGTCGCGGCACTGGCCGCTCGCGAAGTACAGCTCGCCTTGCTCGGCGCCGTGATGGACGATAAGGCGGCAGGACTTCTGGCCTATTTCGAGGGACTGCATGAGGTCCACGATGCTCATCTCTTCGAGGCGTCCCTGAATGACGCCGGGGCGCGAGGCGCGCTTCTGGAGCTTTTCGAGGTGCAGGCGGTCCACGACTTTTTTGGCGATGCGCACGAGATCTTTGATGAAAAAGGGCTTGGGGATGAATTCCTCGACACCGTCCACGAGGGGGCGGAGGCGTTCTTCAATATCGGTGCGGCTGGCGACGAAGAGAAACGGGATGTGGCGTGTCTGCTCGCGGCCGCGGAGTTTTTCGTAAAGCTGGCGGCCGTCGAGGCCGGGCATCTTGTAATCGCAGAGGATGACGTCGGGAGGATCGTCCACGATTTTGAGGAGGGCGTCGGCGCCGTCGGTGGCGGAGATGACCTCGCAGTGGGGCTCCATGCCCTTGACGATGAGGTCGAGGACCAGTGGATTATCGTCGGCGACAAGCAGGCGGACGGTTTTCGCGGGGGCAGTCATCGCTTCGCGCTATTTTTGCCGCGCGGCGCGCGGACTTTGCGGCGGTAAATGCCGCTCTTCCCGCCGGTTTTCTCGACGAGGAAAATTTCGCGGATTTCTATGCCCTTATCGAGAGCTTTGCACATGTCGTAAACCGTGAGGGCTGCGGCGGCGACGGCGACCAAGGCTTCCATCTCTACGCCCGTCTGGGCGGCCGCCGAGACCTGGGAACGAACTTCCACGCCAGTTTGGCACAGGCGCGCGGTCACATCAATGCGCGTGAGCGGGAGGGGATGACAAAGAGGTATCCACTCCGAGGTGCGCTTTGCCGCGGCGATGCCGGCGATGCGGGCGATTTCAAGAGGATTGCCTTTGGGATTTTTGAGGCGGCGGAGGTCGCGGACGACGCGCGGGGACATTCTGACGAAGCCGCGAGCGATTGCGGAACGTGTGGTCACGGGCTTGGCGGAGACGTCCACCATGTGGACTTCGCCGCGGGTGGTGTAGTGAGAGAGTTTTTTCCGTCGAGGTGTCATCGTGATCAGCGCGCCTCCGAATTTTTCACTTACGAGCGAAAGGCCGCCCTCCAAAAAACGCGGCTACAGCAACAGGCCAAGGCGCACCGCAGGATCTGAATCCCCTGCGCTACAAAGGCGAAGTCCAGGGAACATGTTCTCAGAGGAGGTCGCGGCGGGGCAAGACGCTTGCCCAGTCGCCGGCGGCGAATTCGGGATGATCGGCGGAGACGACGAGGAAGCAGTTTGCGCTGCCGAGAGCGGCGATGTCGCCGGAGCCCTGCCAGCGCAATTCGCGGACGACGGGTTCGCCTTCAGGCCATTCGATGCGCGCGGGAAGAAAATGGGTGAGGCCGGTCTTCTGGCGGACGGATTCGGCGAGGCGGGCGCGGAGGAGAGGGAGCGGGCGGGGTTCTGCGCCGCTGAGAATGTCCAGCGCGGGGACGACGAAGAGCTCGAAGGTGACCATGGTGGAGACGGGATTGCCAGGGAGGCCGAAGACAGCCACGCCGCGGCAGATTCCGAAAACAGCGGGTCTTCCGGGACGGATGGCGACGGCGTCGAAGAAAAATT
Source organism: Terriglobia bacterium (assembly GCA_041497835.1). GTDB lineage: Bacteria > Acidobacteriota > Terriglobia > Acidiferrales > UBA7541 > Acidiferrum. The sequence continues at coordinate 1,040 of JBGQHF010000025.1, read as the reverse complement.
GCGCGCCAAGATCGCGGAGGACGGATTCGACGAGGTCATACTTCCCCATCGAGACGCCGCCGGAGAGGACAAGGAGATCGGACTTGAGGCCCTCTTCGATGCGGGCGCGGAGATTGGCAGCGAGGTCGGGTGAGTTGCCGAGCTCGACGGGTTCGCCGCCGGCGCCTCGGGCCTGCGCGGCGAGCGAGAAATTGTTGCTGTTGCGAATCTGGAAGGGGCCGGGAGGCGTTCCCAGGGAGACGACTTCATCGCCGGTGGAAAGGATGGCGACGCGGGGCTTGCGATGGACGGAGACCTGGGCGGCGCCGACCTGCGCGGCGAGAGCGATTTCGGCGAAGCCGAGGCGCTGGCCGGGGTGCAGAAGAATGTCGCCGGAGCGGGCCTCGCTGCCCGTAGGTACGATGTTTTGCCCCAGGGGGGCGACGCGATCGAAGGTGACGCGATCCCCGGAGCGCGCAGTGTGTTCGATCATGACAACGGCGTCAGCGCCGGGAGGAACCGCGGCGCCGGTCATGATCTGGATGCATCCGCCGGGGGCGAGAGGGGTGGTGGAGGGGTCACCGGCTTTGAGCTCGCCGACGCAGGGCAGAGTGGCGCCGGGAGAGACGTCGGCGGCGCGGACGGCGTAACCGTCGCGCGTGGAACGGTGGAAAGGCGGATAGTCGCGGTCGGCGACGATGTTTTCGGCGAGAACGAAGCCGAGGGAGTCGCGGAGGGGTTTTTGTTCGCGCGGAGTGGTTTTCCGCAGAGCGGAGAGCTCGCGGATAACGAGGTCGCGGGCCTGGTCGTAAGAGAGCATGGCGGAAGAATCATGGCGGGAGTTGGCCGCCGTGGCAAGGGCGACCCGAAAAAAAGGCGCCTTTACAGCCAGGAGGCGAAGAGGGTGCCTGACGGCACAATCGTCGCGTTGCGCTCGGGGCCGGTCGAGATCATGCCGATCTCGACCTGAAGAAAATCGGAGATGAAGCGCAGATAGTCGAGCGCGGCCTTGGGCAATTTGGCGGCGTTGCGGACGCCATAGGTGGATTCGTTCCAGCCGG
>JBGQHF010000024.1:0-36828 GCA_041497835.1 Terriglobia bacterium | reverse complement strand
CGCGGCGACCCTTTGGAATTCCGCAAGCGCTGCATCTTTGTTCACGGGCACGTGCGGCCGCGCTCCCGGCGCTCGCTGCAGGTAAGCCCTCAAGATGGGTGCGCGCTGGTCGGCGGGAACCTCTTCGAGTTGGACCTCCTCGCGGCCGCCGCTCCGAAGAACTGCTCTTCCACCGGCTGCACGTACGTTTTGGACCCATTGCACGTTATCTCCGAGCATCGACACCAAGTACCGCTGTCCATCGACGATGGCCACGACCACCGGCAGCGCGATCGTCCGCCCCGACTTTCGTCCAGTCACTTCCAATGTCACGAGGTAGTTGGACGCGACGCCCGACGAGCCCACAGCAGCCGTCGCTCTATTCAGAATCCTCGCGATCCAGTTGGGTCGCTGCCCGCGGTACAACCATCGAGTGAAGTCGCTTAGAGTCATCTATGCATCAGCACCTTTGTAGTGCTCCACCCTCATCTAGACGGTCAGGGCCTCGTTTATTAGTACAACTGCGGAACCCGGGAACGCCTCGTGTGAACGGCGATGGGGTCGGCATGATCATGCTCTCCCGCAGCAAAAAACGTCGAAAATACAACGCTATGATAGCGAAGTTCCGCCGTTTGTCCGAGGGCTATGTTCAGCCGGAGGCATTCCCATGCTCGAGGTGTTCGTTAACCTTTATTGTTTGACACACCGCCGTCAGGAGTATATAAGGCAACCTTGTTCTGCCGAGTCTTTCTGTCCTAAGGCCCAGCAGTCCGCAAAAAAGCGACTACTTGGGAGGCCGCCATGAAAAGGTTTCTGGCTCATTTGCTGTGTGTGTTGTGTGCCTGCTCGCTGTTCCTTCTTGCAGGTTGCAACGGCGCACCAACGATAACACTGAGTTTTTCGCCCTCCTCCCAGGCTGTCGATAACGGCCAGAGCGTCACGATCACGGTGACCATCACCGATTCGGCGAACGCGGGCGTCAAATGGACCATAAGCGGAGTCGGGGCGCTGTCGAATCAAGCCGCGACCTCGGTCACATACACGGCTAACGCTACAGGCACGGCCACGATTACCGCCACTTCGGTGACGGATCCAAGTAAATCGGCTACGGTCACGGTCACGGTGACGGCGCCGCCTGCCATTACGACAACTACGCTAGCAGCGGGGGTGGAAGGCACGGCGTACAACCAAACGGTTGCGGTGACGGGCGGCGCAGGGACACTGACGTATTCCATTACTGTCGGCTCGTTGCCGGCAGGGCTCAGCTTGAACAGCAGCACGGGTGCGATTACGGGCACGCCAACAGGGCCAAATGGCACGGTGAATTTCACGGTGCAGGTAAGGGATTCCAGCACAGCCGGGCCGCAGAGCGTCACGAAAGCGCTCAGCATCACGATCAATCTGCCAACAGCTCCGTCGATCACGACAACGTCATTGCCGGCGGGAGTGGAATTTGCGGCCTACAGCCAGACGCTGGCGTTAACCGGGGGCCTGAGTCCGTTCACATGGACCATCACGGTGGGTGCCTTGCCGGCAGGTTTGGCGTTGAACGCAAGCACGGGCGCGATTACGGGGACGCCGACCGGTCCGAACGGCACCGCGAGCTTCACGGTGAAGGTGGCCGATTCGAGCAATCCCGTGCAGTCCGCAACGCAAGCGTTGAGCATCACGATTAATTTGCCGCCGGCGCCTACGATCACAACGACGACGATGGCAGACGGCGTGGAGTTTGTTGCTTACAACCAGACCATCACGACCAGCGGAGGGCACGCGCCGCTGACGTTCTCGATTAGCGTGGGCGCGTTGCCCGCGGGTTTGAGCTTGGCTGCGGCAACTGGAGTGATCTCTGGAACGCCGACGGGGCCGAACGGGCTCGTGAGCTTCACGGTGAGAGTGACCGATTCGAGCAATCCCGTGCAGTCCGCCACGCAGGCGCTCAGCATCACCATCATTCTTCCTCCGGCGCCGGTGATATCCACGACGTCGTTGCCGAATGGCACGGAGGGGTCGGCCTACAACCAGACGATTGCGACGACCGGAGGTCACGCGCCGCTGACGTTCTCGATTAGCGTGGGAGCTTTACCTGCGGGTTTGAGTCTGGCTGCTGCTACCGGCGTGATCTCCGGGACACCGACGGGGCCGAACGGGATCGTGAGTTTCACGGTGAAGGTGACCGATTCGAGCAATCCCGTGCAGTCCGCCACGCAGGTGCTCAGCATCACCATCAACCTCCCACCGGCGCCGGCCATCACTACGGCTTCGCCGTTGCCGAACGGAAGCATCGGGTCGCTTTACAGCCAGACGCTGGCCGTTAGCGGAGGCCTGGGTCCGTTTACATGGAGCCTCTTCAGCGGTACTTTGCCGGCGGGTTTGAGTCTGACTGCGGCAACCGGAGTGATCTCCGGAACGCCGACCGGACCCAACGCCATTTCCACTTTCACGGTGCAGGTAACGGATTCGAGCAATCCGACGCAGTCGGCACAGAAGCTGTTGAGTATAACGATTGCCGCGGCGCCCCTTTCCATCACGACCACCTCGCCGTTGCCGAACGGAGTAGTGGGCCAGGCCTATACCGGCGTCACGATACTAAGTGCGGGCGGAGCGCCACCGGTAACGTGGAGCATCTCGGCGGGCACGCTGCCGGCTGGGCTGACGCTGGTCGCAAGCACCGGCGCGATTACGGGCACGCCGACGGTTCCGGCAGGACTCAACACGTTTACGGTCATGGCGACGGATTCTTCCGTGCCAACGGCCCAGACCGCAACGAAGGTGCTCAGCATCCAGGTGATCGCTGCGCTGAGCATAACGACGACGACCTTGCCGGCGGGGACGGTGAACACTCCTTACAGCCAAACAGTGCTGGCGACGGGGGGCACAACGCCGATCACCTGGAGCATCACGGTAGGCACGCTGCCGGCAGGTTTGACGCTGGCGCCGAGCACGGGTGTGATCAGTGGGACCCCAACGGGCCCAGCAGGGACGGCGAGCTTCACGGTCAAGGCGACCGACTCGACGACACCGACGGCGCAGACGGCGACGCAGGCGTTGAGCATTACGATCAACGTGGCGACGCTGGTGATCACCACGACCACTCTGCCGAACGGCGCCGTGGGCACTGCCTATAACCAGACGCTGCTGGCGACCGGCGGCACACCGCCCGTCACCTGGAGCATCACGGTGGGAGCGTTGCCGGCAGGTTTGACGCTGGCACCGAGCACGGGCGTGATCAGTGGAACCCCAACGGGCTCGGCAGGGACGACGAGCTTCACCGTGAGGGCGACCGACTCGACCACGCCCACGGCACAAACGCAAATCCAGGCGCTGAGCATCACCGTCACGAGCAGCAGTGCGTCTTGCCCGCTTACGTTAGGGGGGGCAGAGAGCCTGCTTACCGGGACCTACGCCATGCAGTTTAACGGCTGGAATGACACGAAAGGCATGTTCCAGGCGACCGCGAGCGTCATAGCCAACGGCACAGGTACGATCACCGGCGGCGTGGCGGATAGCAACGGCGTGGGCCAGACACCCTCGATTAACCAAACGATTACCAGCGGCTGCTACACGATTGCAACAGGTGGCCGCGGCAAGATGATCTGGAACTTCAGCGGCGGAGGCTCCGTCACTTTCTCGATCGTCATGAGGGCGGACGGAAAGAACGGCAACCTGATTGAGTTCGATGACACGACGGGGACGACCGGGACCCGCGGATCGGGGAATATCCGGTTGCAGGACTCGACGCTGTTTTTGGCGTCAACACTGAGCAGTTCTTGGGGGTTCGGCGTCCGTGGCGCAAAAGGCGACGGCGCTCGCGCTGGCACCCTGGGTGTGTTCACGCTCGGTGGAGCCAGCGGCACGCTGACCAGCGGCGCAGTGGATTACAGCGAACTCGGTATCAGCTTTACGGGCCTGGCCGCGACAGGCACTTTCACCGCGCCCGACGCGACGCACGGCCGGGGGACTCTAACGATTGTGACCACGGCGGTGCCGGTGATCGGCACTTTGACACAGCACTTCGCTTATTACATTACGAGGGGTGCAGCCGGCACTCAACCGCTTGTCTACCTGCAATCCACGGACGCTCCAGACACCGCGGGTCACCCTCTCTTGAATGGCCTCATGCTGAAACAGATTGGCGGTCCCTTCAGCAATGCGTCACTGACTGGCACGGTGATCTTTGCGCTGACGGGGGATGACACCAGTCACGGCATAACCAACACCATAGTCGGTGTGGCTACTTCGCCTGGCGATGGCACTTTTTCCGGATTTGGCGATCAGGAGTCGGACGCCGCCGCATTAGTCAATGTAGCAATCGGTGGCACGGTTTCTATCGGTGCAAATGGCCTGGGAACGCTCCACATAACCTCCCCGGTTGCACAAGTGCCAACGTCTGTCGTCATGGTAGGCCTGAATTCGGCGCTGATGCTCGAAGGCACCGCGGCCTCACCTGGGAACGACACTCAGACGGGGCTTTTGCAGCCGCAAACAGGCAGCTCCTTCAGTACCAGCTCGCTGTCGGGCACCTTCATCTTTGGCTCCGACGAGCCCGCCATACTTGCAACGGATGTGACTGTCGGAACGGTAGTAGTTACCAGCCCTGGCAGCATCACCATCACCGAGGACGACAGCACCACCGGCGGGTTGCAGCCGAACCAGGTGATGACCGGCACCTACACCATGGCCGCGAATGGGCGCGGAGTCATAACGATCACAAGCGGAGGCACTGGGACCGCCGTAATCTGGCTGCTGGACTCGAACAGCGCCGTAATAATGCCCAGGGGCGGCGGAAATATTACGCTCTTGAATGTTCAGAAGTAGAGGTGGTGCTCGGCGGCGACGCCCGAGCCGTCAGACGCATGCATAATCGAGTCGGGAAAATGCTCCCGGCTGCGTCTGACTGCTTGGCTGAAAGAGATGCTACTGGGATCTTCGGCGGCCGCCTAAAAACTAAGCCTGCTTTCGGGGGACGTTCACTCGAACCCATGACGGACTACGCGTAGAAGTTGCCGTACTCGGCATTTCGATTCGAGCCACCACGCGATAACTCCTGAATGGTCGCGCACTCGAAAGTTATCGTCGGACACGATTTGCCCGGCGGTAAGTTAGAAAGCTGTTCGGAGATCCGCTCACCCCTAGTAACCGCTCCCTGGCAGGTTGGCTTACTCCCCACCAGCCAGCTTCAAAGAAGCGGGGCTCTGCGCGCCATTTCCGTCCCGGAAGGTTTTGCGGGACGAAGCAGCCTGCCCTGAGCGCAGTCGAGGAAACTCACTTCGCCGCGATCCTCTTTTGGTGCCGCGCCTTCAAAAAAATAAGGCGGGGTGGAGTTCCCCATTGGCCCAGGCCGAATCGCTGTCCGGCCCTATCGACGCGCCGCGGCAATCGGTTGCACTTCGAGGGCTTTTATGAACTCGCCAGAGCCGGAAACCCAGCCGAACAGCGTTTGGATGACTAAGAGGGTTGCTTCGTGATTACTTCTGGGCAGACCGTATCCGATCGGCTCGCCCATACAATCCGCAAGCAGCACACAGGAATAATCCCTGAACATCGCATCTCTGACCGTCGACTCCACGCATACGCTTGTCGTACATCCAGTCACGACGAGGTATTTGACCCCCAGTTGTTTGAGGATCGCATCCAAGTCGGTCTGATAGAAGCCGCTGAATCGGTGCTTGTACACGACAACATCGTCGGCCTGCGGCTTGAGTTCCGGAACAATTTCCGTGTTCCAGGTGTCCCGGATCAGAATGCGGCTTTCTGTACCGTTAGGGGCACGAACGGTCTCTCCGACGCCAAACCGCAGGTGTCGCACCCGGTTCGGAGAGCCTTCAGTACCCAGGTTCGAGAGATCGGGATGAAAGCCCATCTTCAAATAAATAATCTTGACGCCCGCGTGGCGGGCCGCGGTCAGGACTTTCGCCGTGGGGCCGACGGCCTTTTGAATCATGGAAATATCAAGTCCTGCACGGTCGAACAGGCCACCCTTGGTGCCGAAGTCATTCTGCATGTCGCAGACGATCACCGCGGTCCTTGCGATATCGATCGCGATCGGTTCGGGTTTCGCATCGAGCCTGACAACCCGGCCTTTCGCGTCATGAATTGAACCGCCGGTCCTGGGAGCCGGACCTGCCGCCGCGGGCGCGATCGACCCTGGACGCTGGCCGGCCATGGCAAGCCTCGGGGCCATCAGTGCGGAACCAATCAGGAGAAAATTGCGACGGGACACGGAACTACTCATTCTGGACCTCCCGGAACAAAAGAGTGACGTGCCATTGACTCGATCCTCCAAAACAATCTGCGCGATAAGTTCTAACTCCGGCTTCGGCTGGCCCGCTTGAACCGCCGTGGCGGGCCGCCAAACGATGCGGGCGTTCAGCCGCGGTGGCTCATTTTCGAGCCAGCCGCCGTCGGCTGCAAACCGTGTTAGGCAAGACATCACGAGTTTCCGTCCTCACTTCTGCTGCCAACTGTCAAACTGGGCTAGAGTCTTCCATCCCGGCACCTTGCACCGGCGGTGGCCTGCCTCGATGGATTTCGTCATTGCCCACAGTTCCATTTGTGCCGAAAGCGTTGCGGACAAGAAAGTATGTCGGTTGGACATCACAACACGGGACGGCACTATCGAGAAAACTCGCAGCCTATCGCAGTCCTTAGCGATGTGGGGATCAGCAAAAGACAATCCGTGGAGACGATGCGCAAAAGCATTGCGAATGTTCTTGATTAGTTTCAGGATCTCGAAGAGAGTTCGCGTAATTAGTCCGAGGCAATAAGTCATTCTGATCCTCGCACCGAGTGATCCAAGGGGTTGCTCAATATCAAGTAAGAGATCGACCTCCTTGTTGTCATTGACCAAGAACGCGGTCAATAGTTGTAGGAGTTTCTCGTCGAGAAGTGCCGCGCCTAGGATTGCGGTGGCTCTATCGCTTTCCTTTTGAAACTCTTCGATAAACCCTTGCAAGTCTTCACTTTTTTGGACCGTTGCCTCGCGGGCTTTTTTCCGTTTCGATGACATCTCGACCTCTTTTGCCGGCGATTCGTTGGATAGCGCCCAGGATAAGTTCGCATTATAAGGCCACTTATAATCTATCGCGCATGCTGCCTCCATCTTCTTAGGCCGACCGAGGGCCTCGCCTAGTCCTCCTTGTCTCGCCGGATACGCGCATCCGCAGCGTTTTGGCTAGCCGACGGATTCCCGTGACTACGGAGCAATTATTGTGCGCCGAGCTAAATCCACAACCGCATGGATTACCATCACGGCTTGTTCTTTCGAAGGCACTGGGATCTTCTCTTTGGCGTGAACAGCGGGGATTCGACTGTGGTTAATAATGTTTCCTAGATTCCCCAACGACGGATCTAGATACTTCGGGCAGTTCGCGTCCCGAAGTTTCTTCAACAACTGGCCGATCATCCAGCCATCATCAAAGGCAATCCCGGAGTCAAGCATCAATTGCTTCAGACAGATCTCCAGGATCTTCCCGGACAATGCCAAACATGCTATGTAGCAGGCGTTATCAAAGCAAATCTGTAACTCTCGGATTGAGGTGAGTAGATCGTCTCGATAAACCGAGTTGATAGTCACACGCTCACAATCACTCAGCAACTCCGCGAGTGTCGAAGATGTCTCGCTCGTTGATCCGCTGAAGAGGGCTTGAACCTTTCGTGTGATTGCTTGATCTGTGGACAATTCCTGCACCAACTCTGGATTTATCCGATATGCAAACCCCGGTCCGTCAGCTCCGAAACAGGGTTGGACATCGGCTACCACCCCATGCTTCCCCAGAAACTCCAGCGATGTCGCGATTGCCGCATTTCCAGCGGTTCTCACGGTAGCGTCCCCGTTCGCTTGGGTGTACTTGTCCAGTTGCCGCCGTTGAGCAGCAATGCCGAGTTGAACGATGCGGATTGAAAGCTCTTTCTCATTCATCGTATGACTCGTCTCCACCGCCTAACTCTTGTTTAGGACGGGTGGCCCATCCTTCGACGCAGTCGAAGGGTGGGGTTTTTCTCTTCTCCCTTTCCCAATGTTTGTGCCCCATCGCTAAATACCAGTACTTATAAATGGACTTGAACATGTTCTACATCCGCGCTATCATTCACTGTGAACTGCCGATTCCATCCCCTCCAGTCCCGCCCCAGCGGCCCCTCCTTCCCTTTCCGTACCCCCTCAACCTCCCTTATCTCCTTTCTCTGCTTTGATTTGCCGCCTCTTTGCGTGTCCGCAAAACCTCAACTCCCGTCTTTCCAATCACTTGCCGCCTCTTTCACGAAAACAACCGGGGTGGGGGTATCCCACCCACGATCTCACTCCCAACAAGGACCAAAAATGAAAACCAAAACGAACGCTTCTTTCTCCACCGCGCACCGCTGCAACCATGTCACCTCCACCGGACGCCAGTGCTGCTCCCTGGCAACCGGCCGCTCCGGCCTGTGCGCTCGTCACGCTGCCGCGCAAGCGAACCTGCAAGCCCGCGATTACGCCCGGCTCCTCCTCCGCGGGTCCAAAGGCTTTCAGACCGCTGGCGGCATCAATTATTCTCTCGGCGATCTCTATTCCCTGCTCGCCCAGGGCCGCATCTCCCCTCGCCGCGCCGCCGTCCTCGCCTACATCAGCAGCCTGCTCCTCCGCACGCTTCCCGCCATCGACAAGGACCGCGCCCCGAACGCCAACCGCTTCATTGACCTCGGCCCGGAAGCCGGACTCGGCCCATTCGACGCAGCAGCGGAAGCGCCGACCGAGGAAACTGAGGCCGGCTCCGACCTCTCCGCTTCCGATCCGGAAGAGCCCGGCAAGAGCTCCAAGCCAAACTGATGACTCCGCGCTTGATCACTGCTCGCGGCCTCCCTGGCATCCGCCGGGGCACCGCCCATCGTGCCCCTTCACACCTCGATTTCGGCCACGGCCCGGATTCGGCGCGTCAAGCTGGTGGCCAGCTACTTCGGTCTGATTTCGAGCGAGTACTCCGGCGGCGGCAGGCAGGATCCCCGGGAAACCGCAAACGCAGCGCTGCTATTCCGGCCTCAGCCTCTCTTTGTGCGTGCCAGCGAGAGGAACTCGTCGCGCGTCTGCTTGTTATTGCGGAATACGCCCAGCATGGCGCTCGTCACCGCCTGCCCGTGCTGCTTTTCGACGCCACGCATCTGCATGCACAGATGTCTCGCTTCGATGATCACGCCCACGCCTTCCGGGCTGATCTTTTCCTCGATGGCCTTCGCGATCTGGCTGGTCAGGCGTTCCTGAATCTGCAGCCGCCGCGCGAACATGTTCACCAGCCGCGCCACTTTGCTCAGCCCGATCACACGCTTGCTCGGCATGTACGCCACGTGGCACTTGCCGAAAAACGGCAGCAGGTGGTGCTCGCACAGGCTGAAGAATTCGATGTCTTTCACCACCACCATCTCGTCGTAGCACACGCTGAACGTCGCTCCGTTCAGCACCTGGTCGGCGTTCATATGATAACCGCTGGTCAGGAATTTCAGCGCCTTCTCGTATCGTTCCGGCGTTTTGCGCAGGCCCTCGCGCTCCGGGTCTTCCCCCAGGCGCACGAGTATTTGTCGCACCAGCGCCGCGATGCTGCCGGCCTCCCTGGCTTCGCCCTTCTCATGCAGCAGAATCTCTTCCGTTGGCTTCGTCACGATGCTCTCCCCTTCAATGCGTCCCCCGCGTATTCAAAGCTGTTATTGCCTGTCTCTTCGATGCGCACGCGTTCCAAATGCGCAGCGGGAAAATCTTTCATGCGCGAAAATATCTCGATGCAGAGGTTTTCCGTCGTTGGCACAACCTCGCGAAACGCCGCAACCTCTTCGTTCAAGTTCCGGTGATCAAATGCTTCCAGAACTTCCCTTTCGACATATCCATCCAGATCGGCCAGGTTGGCGATCATCCCCGTCGCCGGATCCACCTCTCCCGACACCTGCACTTCCAACACGTAGTTGTGCCCGTGCCCGTACGGATTATTACACTTCCCGTACACCTGCTGATTCTCTTCCTCGCTCAGCCGATCGCTATGCAGCCGGTGCGATGCCGAAAACCGGTACCTTCGGCCGAGCACGATCTTCAGCTCGTTCTTCCGGCCGGTGCTCATGCGGGCGAGGCCCCGTTCCGGTAGCAGTCCGCAAACAGGTCCGGCGACTCGTACAGCCGTATGCGGTGCAGCCGCCCCTGTGTGATTTTCGGCTCGAGCAGTTCCCAGATCACCCGGGCCACGTTTTCGCACGTCGGAATCTTACCCGCGAGCTCCGCCACTTCATAGTTCAGATGCCGGTGATCCATTCGCTGCATCACTTCGCGTTGAAGCAAGTCTTTCAACTCTTTCAGGTCCAGCACCATTCCCGTCGCCGCATCCGGCTCGCCCGCTACGGTCACTTCCAAAACGTAATTGTGGCCGTGCCCGTGCGGGTTATTGCACTTCCCGAAGATGCGCCGGTTCTCTTCCGCGCTCAGCGCGGGATTGTGATACCGGTGCGACGCGGCGAATTCGATCTTTCGCGTGATCGTGACCATCAGCGCCCTTCACCCTCCGCCGCCGGCATGCCCACCGCATATTCCCTTCCTTTCCAACTCACCCGCCCCTGCGCATGGCTCTTCCAGGAAACGACGAGCACGGCGGCGTAGAGCAGGACGGCGGGTATGTAGTAGAAGATTCGCGAGACCGGGAATTGGTTACGCGCCAGGACCGCCGCATACGCGGCATGCCGCCAAACAAGCAGGCCGAGGCCAATCAGCCCGAGAACTGGCCAGCCAATGCCGGCGAGCAGCAGCAAGACGGGAATCCAGGGCACGGTCGTCAACAACTCGCGCCGCATTCCGCGGGAAGTACTCCCCATCAGGGTGTAGAGATTTTTCTTCCAGCCTTCCCACATTGCACCGAACGTCCGGTACATCCGCACCTGCACCACGCCCGCTCCCGGCTCAAACCACAAGGAAAATCCAGCAGCCTTCACGCGCTTCGCCAGCGCCACATCTTCCAGGATCTCCCCTGCTACACTTTGGTGGCCTTGCACGGCTTCATAGACCACGCGGTGAATCAGCAAGTACTGCCCGTTCGCTGCCGCGACCGGTGAAGCAGGATTGTTCACCGCATCGTATGAGTATCGCCCCGCGAGCCGGCAGTATATAAATGGAATCAGCGCTTTTTCCCACCAGGTTCGAGTCAACTGCACCGGCGAGAACGAAACCAGTGGAACTTCGTGTTCTGCCTCCAATTGCAGCGCCCGCGCCGCCGAACCCGGGAGATGCTCCGAATCCGCGTCGGTAAACAGCAGCCACGGCAGCCGCGCCTCCCTTGCGCCCACCCACGCCGCGCGATTCTTCCCCACCCAGCCCGCCGGCAAGCCTTCGGAATTCACCACCCTCAACTGCGGTATCTTCTCCTGCATGTGCCGCAAGACTGCGGCCGTTCCATCCGTCGAGTCATCATTTACGACGATGATTTCACCGATCTCCGGCTGCCGCGCCAATGACTCCACGCACGCCGCGACCATCGCCTCTTCGTTTCGCGCCGGCACGATCGCGCTGATGCAGGCCCGGCCGGGCGCACCCGCGGTTGCAGAGGAAACTGCGGTTGAGAAAGTGCCGTTAGGAGCGTCGTTGCTCATCTTTGTGTGGGGATACAAGGACCGTTTCGCAGGCCCGGACGGAAGTTGTATTATAGCACTCGATGAATATCGTCCGAAAGCTGTTCGCCTGGGGCGGTCTCGCCCTCGCCGTGTTCCTGGTTCTCGCCTTTATCCACCCGATGTATCGGCAGGGCGAGGCCTCCATCGCCGGGAAAACCGCGGCGGATTTTTCCCTTACCCTCTCGAACAAGACGATGCGCCTGTCCGACCTTCGCGGCAAGGTCGTCGTGCTAAATTTCTGGGCCAGTTGGTGCCCGCCGTGCGTCGAAGAGACACCCGCACTGAACCGCCTGCAGCAGCACATCGCCGGGCGCGGTGGAATGGTTCTCGGCGTCAGCGCAGACGGAGACCCCTCCGCCTACGAGAGATTCCTAATTCAACAGAAGGTTGAGTTTCCCACTTATCGCGATCCCGCGGTGAAGGACAACATCTCCAAAATTGGTCTCGAGTACGGCACTTCCATGATTCCAGAGACTTATATCATTGACCGCAACGGCAAGATCGCGCGCAAAGTCATCGGCCCGCAGCAGTGGGATTCCCCCGAAATGCTCGCCTACCTGAATTCGATCCTCAGCGGCAGTTAGCTTCCAGTTTCCGAGAAGGAGTAGACACGGGCTACTCGAAGCGCAGAGCTTCCACTGGATCGAGTCGCGCGGCCTGGATCGCGGGCACGAGCCCGCTGATGACTCCCACAACGAGCAGAATCCCCGTCGAGAGAAACATGGTAGCCATCGACAATTCGAGGTGAATGTCCACCTTGCCGGTGTCGTCTTCATAGGCGGGGCCCAGAAAAGGCAGGGTTCCGATGGAAGAGGTGATGGCCACGGAGAGCAGCATCCCGATGGCTCCGGCGGCCAGCGTCATGGCCAGCGCTTCCATCAGGAATTGCCAGCGGATGTGCGAGCGCTTTGCGCCCACAGCGCGGCGAAGGCCGATCTCCCGCACACGCTCCTCCACCGACACGAGCATGATGTTCATCACGCCCACGCCCCCGATCCCCAGCGTCAGCGAGCCGACGAAAAACAGGAGCGCCTGGACCCCGAACGTGATGCCTTCGTAGATCGGCTTGAACTCTTCCCTGCCGAACATGGTGATGGCGCGCTTGTCGTTTGCCGAAAAACGCTGCCGGGTGGCCACCGCCGTGCGCACCTGCTGCATCGCCGCCGCCTCGAAGACCGGTGCAATGGGTTCGAAGAGCAGGACGCTCGCATACCGCGTGTCCCACAAATCGCCCGCCGCCGTGTACGGGATGAACGCCGATTCATCGTCGCTCGTGAAGTAGTTGCTGTCAGAAAATTTCGTGTCCATCGAGCCAATCACCGCGAAGCGCACCCCGTCAATGCGCACTTCCTGCCCCATCGCCGGCGTCCCGCTGAACAGCTTCTTCCGCAGCAGCGCGCCGAGGAACACGACGCGCCGCCGCTCCGCGATGTCTTCCGGCGATATCCAGCGCCCCTCGGTCGGCGCCTCGTTGCGCATCTCGCCGTATTCAGGATAGACGCCGCGAATCGCCGTGTCGGACAGCCGCTCCTCGTGCGCGATGCCCCGGAAGCGCACCGTTTCGCGAGTCACGCGCCTCACCAGCGGCGACTGCGCCTGAATCCACTCGGCGTCTTCTTTTTCGAAGCGCACTGCTTTCCCCGCGCGCTCCCCGCCCGCCTGCTCGCTGGTGGTCCCCGGCCAGCACACCACCGCACCCTTGCCGAACACCTCAAACGTGTACATCAGCACGCCGCGGAATCCCGAGCCGTAGCTGAGCAGCAGCGTCACCGCGACGATGCCCCAGGCGATACCGGCCATCGTGAGCAGGCTGCGCACCGGATTCCGGCCCAGCGCCACCCACGCCTCGCGAAGGATACCCAACGGCATCTAGCCCCCCGCCTCGAACCGCAGCGCCTCGATAGGGTCCACCGACGCCGCGCGGTTCGCCGGATACAGCCCGGACAGCACGGCGATTCCGCCCAGAAGGATTACCGAGAGCGCTCCCAGTTTCCAGCTCGCCAGAAGTCCCGCAAAAAAGGGCGGCATCGGCAGCAGATTAACCAGTGTGCAGAATCCGTAGGCGATCACCAGCCCCGTCCCGCCGCTCAGAAGCGCGACGATCATCGTCTCCAGAAAAAACTGCCGCAGGATGGACCGCCGCGTCGCGCCCAGCGCCATGCGTACGCCGATCTCCCGCGTGCGCTCTCGCACGCTCACGAGCATCACGTTCATCACGCTCAGCCCGCCGAGGAACATCGTCACCACGCCCACCGCGCCCATGAAAATCTCCATTCCGACGATGATCAGCCGGTTCGCTTGCGCATTCTTCACCGTGTCCCAGATGCCCGCCGCCTCCTTGTCCCGCGGATCGAAGTTGTGCAGGCGGCCCAGCGTGCGGCGCACCTGCAACACACAATCGGGGTGCGTTTCCAGAGACCACGGCGCGACGAGCAGACGATCCGCCGTGTGCGCCACGGAGGGCGGCTTGTTCGGAAAATCCCGCCGCATGGCGTTGAACGGGATGAAGACCTTGCGCACGTCGAAGCCGTCGTAACTCGAATTCTGTTCCTTCGGCTTCATGGTTCCGATCACTACGAAGGGAGTGCCATTCAGCCAGATCGTGGCGCCGAGCGCCTCGCGGCCGGCGAAGAGCTGTTTCTTCGCGTCGCTGCCCAGGAACGCCACGCGCCGCGCCTCTTCGTTGTCCTTTTCGTTATAGAAGCGGCCGTCTTGTACCGTGATGCTGCGGATCTCGCTGAAGGCCGGGAGCGAGCCGACCGTTTGAATCGTTCCGCTGTTGAAGAGGCTGCGCACCTGCACGCTATTGCCGAGCTCCGGCATCACGTACTTGCAGGCGGGCGACTCCGCCGCCACCGCGAGGTAATCGTCTTCGCCCCAATGCACGGCGCGGCCGGACCGCGTGCCCCCGGCCTGCATGCTGGTGCGGCCCGCGAAGACGATCATCACGTCTTTCCCGAAATTCTGGTGCTGTTTCTCGATGCCCTTGCCCAGGCCCTCGCTGGCCGCCACCATCAGCGTAACCGAGACAATTCCCCAGGCGATGCCGAACATCGTCAGGAGCGTCCGCCGCTTGTGCGCCCACAGCGTCGTCAGGGTGTCTCTCAGCAGGTCTCGAAAGGACATCTGCGCGCTCCGTGACCCCGCTACTGCAGGACCACTTGCTGCTTCTCGTTCAGCCCGGCGAGAATCTCCGTCTTCACGCCGTTGGAGATACCCAGCTTCACCGAAATCTTCTTCCGCCCGGCCTCGCCCTTGGCATCGGGAGTCTCGACCGTAGCATTGCGCTGTTTGTCGTAGATCAGGGCCGCTTCGGGAATCATCAGGACGTTTTTCTTTTCTTCGAGCAGGATTTCCGCGTTCGCGCTCATGTTGGCCTTCAGCTCGAGCGACGGATTCTGGATGGACACGCGCACTTCAAACGTCGTCACGTTGTCCTTTTCCTTGCCCAGCGGGGAAATCTTCGTCACCTTGCCCACAAATTTCTTGTCCTTGAACGACTCGACGACGATTCGCGCCGGCTGGTCAAGGTACACCTTGCCGATGTCCGCCTCGTCCACCTTGCCCTGCACGTAGACCTCGCGGATGTCTCCGAGCGTCAGGAGCAGAGTGGCCTGCGAACCGAGCACGAGAATCGAACTGACCGCGTCGCCGACCTGCACATCGCGCGAAAGCACGATGCCGTCAATCGGGCTCACAATCGTCGAGTTGCGCAGATCCTCGGACACGCGCTCCAGCGCCGCTTTCGACTGCGCCATCTGCGCCGCCGCTTTCGCAATCTCCGCACGCGAGACCGCCAGGTTCCGCTGCGCGCTCATTTGCCTGTTCAGCGCCATTTGATAATTCTTATCCGCATCCTCCACGAGGGACTTGGAGATCAGCCCGTCCTTGTACATCTTCTCGGCTCGCTCCATGTTCGTCTTTAGGAACGGCACGTCCGGCCCCTCGGCGTCCACCTTGTTCCGCTCCAGCGTGGATTGCGCCGCCGTCAGTGCCGCCTCCGCCGCCTGCAGGTTTGCCTGCCCCTCCCTCACGTTGGCTTCGAGTTGCGCCTTGTCCAGCTCCGCCAGCACTTGTCCCGCCTTCACCCGGTCGCCGTAATCCACATAGAGCTTTTTCACGATTCCGCTGGCCTTCGACTTGATCTCCACTTTAGCGAGCGGCTGGATTTTCCCGGTGGCTACCACCACGCGCGCCAAGTCCCCGCGCTCCACCGCCGCCAGCTTCGACGGGTCTATGGAGCGGTTCGGCCGCAGCGCGGCCGTCACGCCATATCCCCCGCCGATCAGCACCACCGCCGCCACGGCAGCCCAAACGATTCTGCGGCGGCGCTTTTTTTTGGCGTTTTTTCCGTTACCGTTGTCGTTTCCCAACATGGCAGACCCCCGCTTCCAGCGCGTGGCTTCTATGAATCAGTACGCCCGTGCACACGGAAATGTTCCCTTGTTCATTGGGTTTAGACGAACGGGAAGGCAAGTCGTCAGGCGAAGCGAGTGCCCTGTTTCACTCACGTTTGACCTGGCCGACGGCTCGGCCTATCATGCCGACCGCAGGTGCCCTCGGCATGATCGGGAGTAGGCTTGCCCAATACCTGATCCTCGAAAAGGCTGGGTCCGGGGGGATGGGTGTCATCTATCGGGCCCGAGACGAAACCCTTCACCGCGATGTCGCCCTCAAAGTCCTGCCGCCCGGCTCGGCCGGACACGGGACGCCTCGGGAAAAACTCCTGCGCGAAGCTCGCGCCTCCTCAGCCCTGAATCACCCCAACATTTGCACCATCTACGAAGTAGGGGAGTCCGGCGAGCAGGCCTACATCGCCATGGAGTACGTGGAGGGCGAACCCGTCAGCCACCGCATTCCCGCTGACGGCCTGCCTACCGAGACAGTCCTCGACTACGGCGCACAGGCTGCCGCCGCCCTGGAGCATGCCCACAGCCGGGGAATTCTTCACCGCGATCTGAAAAGTGCCAACGTCCGCGTCACTCCCGCCGGCCAGCTCAAGGTTCTGGATTTCGGCCTGGCCATCAGCATCAAGGACGCATCCCTCGACGGCTCCACTCGCGCGACAAGCCTGGACCTTGGCGCCAGTCCCATAGCAGGCACTCTTCTCTACATGGCCCCCGAAATCCTTCGCGGCGACCCAGCCGACATCCGCAGCGACATCTGGTCGCTGGGCGTCATGCTATATGAGCTCGCCGCGGGTGCGCTTCCCTTTCAGGGCCGCACGGAGTTCGAGCTCACCACGGCTATTCTGCGTGAATCACCCGCACCTCTTTCCCCGCGAGTCCCGCCGGGGCTGCGGGCCATCATCCTTCGGTGCTTGTCCAAACAGCCGGCACAGCGCTACCAACACGCCGGCGAAGTGCGCGCGGCTCTTGAGGCGCTGCAATCACAGACCGGCCCTGTCGCAGGACCGGTTGTATCCCCCGCGCGGCCCTGGCGCATGGCGCTCCTCGCGGCCGGGTCCATCGTCGTTCTTGCCGTCAGTGCAATGTTTATCTTCCGCCGCCATGCAGCCGCGCCGGCGCTCCCCGCCGCGGCTGGCGGTCAACTGCGGCTTCTCATCTCGTCGGAAGGATTTCTCGACGGGCCGGCGCTCTCGCCCGATGGAAAAATGGTCGCCTACATAGAGGCTAGCGGGGGGCGCTCGCAGCTCCTCGTCAGCCGCGTGGCGGGCGGCGAGCGCGTGCGGCTGACGGACGACGATTCCCGCATTGCCGGCCCGCAGTTTTCCCCCGACGGCGAACGGATCGCCTTCACCAGACGGCGGCCGAAGGCGGAGACGTCGGAGATCTGCTTGATCCCCTCGCTTGGCGGTGAAGCGCAGCCGCTCCTCTCCGGAGCCAGATCGCCGGCTTGGTCCGCCGATGGCAGCCGATTGGTGTTCATCATCCAGAAGCCGCGCGAGCCGGAGATGCTCGCCACCTCCGCGGTCGACGGCACGGACATGCGCACTCTTCTGCAGGCCGATGCCTTCTTCCCCTTCTTCGGCAATCCCACGTGGTCTCCGGACGGCAAGACGATCGGCGTCACGCGCAGCCGCGGCGGCGCAAACCGCGAGATCTGGCTGGTGCCCACGGCGGGCGGACCCGGACATCGCCTGACCGCGGATCCTCCTGGAATCTTCACGGACGACGCCGTCTTTTCTCCCGACGGGCGCGGGGTCGTGCACCGTTCAAACCGCGGCGGCGCCTCCAACCTGTGGTGGCAGCCGTTCGATGGCGGGCCGCCCGCCCGGATCACCTCCGGACCCGGGCCTGATGAATCGCCGAGTATCGCGCGCGATGGAGTGATCGGGTTTCGCAATTCACGCTCGCGCGAAGTGCTTTTCCTGTACGACCTCGCGACCCGCCAAGTATCGACATTATTGTCGGACCCTTCGACGCTATGGTCTCCCGCCTTCTCACCCGATGGACGAGAGATTGCCTACAGCCGAAATGAGCCGGATGGATCCTGGCACGTGTGGGTCATTCCCGCAGGTGGCGGCGCCCCGAAGCAACTCACACACGGAAAGGTCCCCGAGGTCTATCCGCGGTACGCGCCGGATGGGGCGACGGTTTTTTTCAATACCTGGGGCTCGGACCCGCTCAGTCTGTGGCGCGCCCCCCGCAATGGCGGTCCGGCCTCCCCGTTAAAGTTTCAAAACGCGTCGAGCGACGCGTATGGGGACGTTTCCCGCGATGGCCGCTGGTTCGCGTTTGTCCGCACCGAAGGCGGCGCTTCGCGAATCTATATCGTCGCAGCCGATGGCTCCGGCCAGCCGCGCCGGCTTACCGAGTCGCCTTCCAGCATTCCGCGCTGGTCGCCCGACGGCAATTGGATCGCGTTCAGCCCGGATCGCAGCTTCAGCGGCGGAATTTTCATCATTCATCCCGACGGCACGGGCCTTCGCCGGCTGACGGAAACCGGCGGATGGCCCGCGTGGTGGCCTGGTGGAAAACAGGTCGGCTTCCAAGCCGTGGGACCTGACGGCAATGAGCAGATTCGCGTCTATTCATTCGAAACAAGCGCGGTGAGAACGCTCCCGGGTCTGAGTTTCATCGGGCAGAATTTCCCCTTCGATGTATCGCCGGACGGCAAGCGTCTCGTCTCCACCAATTACGTCCACGTGACCGACGAAATCTGGCTCCTCGAACCTTCCGCCAAAAAATGACGATCGGGCAGCAGCCTGTTACAGCGAAGCCTTCCGCAAGCGCAGCGCGTTGCCGATGACAGAAACCGAGCTGAAGCTCATCGCCGCGCTCGCCAGCATCGGGCTCAACAGCCAGCCAAAGATAGGATAGAAGACCCCCGCTGCGACGGGCACCCCGAGTGCGTTGTAGAGGAAAGCAAACGCCAGGTTTTGCCAAATATTTCGCAGCGTTGCACGGCTCAGCGCTCGTGCCCGCACAATCCCTTGCAAGTCGCCCTTTACCAGAATAATCCCCGCGCTCTCAATCGCCACGTCCGTCCCATTTCCCATGGCGATCCCTACGTCCGCCGCGGCCAGCGCGGGGGCGTCATTGATCCCGTCCCCCGCCATCGCCACAATCCGTCCCTGCACCCGCAGCCGATTCACGATCTCGCCTTTTTGTCGAGGCTTCACTTCCGCCTCGAATTCCTCAATCCCCAGTTGGCGTGCCACAACCAACGCGGATTCCCGCCGGTCACCCGTCAGCATCACAACACGCACTCCATCTGCTTGCAGCGCGCGAATTGCTTCTGCCGTGGATACCTTCACCCGGTCCGTCAGCAGGATCGCCCCCGCCGCGCTCTTCTCGATGGCCACATACACCACGCTAACTGCCGACGAGCCCGATGAGAGCAACCCCGTTTGCTTCTCGGCGGGCAACTCGATCCCCCGTTCGCGGAGAAAACCACGCGTGCCAGCAATGACGCTTTTCCCCGGAACAAGGCCCTCCACGCCTCCACCCGCCGTGGCGCGAAACTCGCTTGCCTGTTCCAGCGGCAGCCTCTTCTCTTCCGCCGCGCGCACGATCGCGCGGGCCAGCGGATGTTCGCTCAAGCGTTCCAGGCTTGCCGCAAGCGAGAGCAACTCGTCCTGCGAAAGCCCGGAACCTTCAAAAACTTCCACGTTCGAAACGTGCGGCTTCCCCTCCGTCAGCGTTCCCGTCTTATCAATCACCAGCGTGTCCACCTTCGCTAGCCGTTCCAAGGCTTCCGCACTTCGCACCAGCACGCCGGCGCGCGCTCCGCGCCCAACTCCCACCATGATGGCCATCGGCGTCGCCAGCCCCAGCGCGCAGGGACACGCGATGATCAGGACCGAAACCGCGCTCACCAGCGCGTGCGCCAGCCGCGGCTCCGGCCCCAACAAGGCCCAGGCGAAAAACGCCAGCGCCGCCGCGATCACCACCGCGGGCACAAAGTAGGCCGAGACGCGGTCCGCAATTCTCTGGATGGGCGCGCGGCTTCGTTGCGCCTGGCTCACCATCTGCACGATCTGTGCCAGTAACGTCTCGGCGCCGACTCTTTCTGCCCGCATCACGAAACTTCCGCTCGCGTTCAGCGTTCCGCCGGTAACACGATGGCCCGGTTGCTTCTCCACGGGCAGCGGCTCGCCCGTCACCATCGATTCATCCACCGCGCTCGTTCCCTCCAGGACCGCCCCGTCCACCGGAACTTTTTCGCCTGGCCGCACGCGCAGCCGATCGCCCTTCTGCACCGCATCCAGGGGCACATCCTGCTCGGCGCCATGCGCATCGATCCGCCGCGCGATCTTCGGCGCAAGCTCCAGCAGCGCGCGAATCGCTCCTGAAGTCCGCTGCCGCGCGCGCAATTCCAAGACCTGGCCGAGCAGCACAAGCGTCGTGATCACCGCCGCGGCTTCAAAATAAACCGGCACTTCGCCCATTCCCGTCCGAAACGACGCGGGAAACGAATACGGGAAGACCGTCGCCGCCACACTCTCCAGAAACGCCGCGCCTGTTCCCATTGCGATCAGGGTGAACATGTTTGGGCTGCGGTTCACTACCGACTGCCATCCCCGCACGAAAAAGGGCCACCCACCCCACAGCACCACCGGAGCGGCCAGCACGAACTCGATCCATGGGCGCAATTGCGTGGAGATCAGCGGTTCAAATCTCGCGCCGAACATCCCCAGTACGAGAACCGGAAGCGAAAGCGCGGCGCTCACCCAGAACCGCCGCGTCATGGAACCCAGTTCCGGATCTGTTTCGGTGTCTGCTAGAACGTCCATCGGCTCGAGGGCCATGCCGCACTTCGGGCAGACACCCGGCCCCATCTGCACAATCTCCGGATGCATAGGGCAGGTGTAGCGCGCGTTTTTGGCCGCGGGGGAAACCGAAGCTTTCGCTGCTTCATCGGGCACGCGTCCGGCTGATCCGTGGCCATCCTTCATCCCAGGCGCTCCCCGCTCCGCCGCAATCGCAGGCACCGAACTCGGTGCGCCCATAATGTTCAGCCCCATCGCGGGCTTTGCCTGCGGGGCGTTCAAATACTTCTCCGGATCAGCCAGAAATCTCTTCTGGCACCCGCCGCAGCAGAAGTAATACGTTTTGCCGTTCCACTCGGCACTTGCCGCAGCGCGTTCCGGATCCACCGCCATCCCGCAAACCAGATCCTTTTCCATTTCAGTTTCTCCGCCTTTTCCGCTTCAGCGCGCGTGCCGGTCCATCAACTCGACCAATTCTTCGTACATCGCTTCCGCCTCCGCGCCCGTCCCCTTGCGAATCGCTTGCGTCGCGCAGTGCCGAAGATGGTTTCGCATCAGCTCCTTGCTCACGCCGCGCAGCGCCTCCTGCACCGACGCCATCTGGACAAGAATGTCGGCGCAGTAGCGCTCCTCTTCCACCATTTTCTGAAGGCCGCGCACCTGCCCCTCGATGCGCCGCAGTCGGTGCAAGTTTGTGGTTTTCACTTCGGGATCGACCGCCACCGCTTTGCGCTTGCCCGCCCGCACTTCGCACCCGCAGCTCGCGGCCGCGCGGGACACCTTCTTTTTCATCGCCGCCCTCCTATAGCCCCGGGAGGTATATTATATACCCCCTGGGGCTATGTCAAGCGCTGGCCAGTTAAGGCGCACTTGGAGTCTTACCTGATCTCCAGCCCGGGGTTTATCCTTTGCCGGAAGCTTGACGTGGATTGGCGGTTGCCGTATGGTCTTGCGAACGCTAGACCCTGCGCTTTGTCCCTGTGCCTCGCTGCGTGAACTGGAAGCGGAAAGAGCGGAATCGGACATGAAACACGGCCTGTTCAACAAGTTTCCCTGGGAATCATGGGCGGGTGCGGTGTCTGTTGGCGCGATTCTCTTCCTCACCAGCTATTTGCTCGACGCGCTGTTGGTTTGGCTTGGCATTTCCTCCGCCAAGACGATTCTAGATAACGTGACCATCGCATTCATTGGGTCGGGGGCGGCATACCTGTGGATCCGGTGGGAGGCGGAGAAACGGGCAAGGATTCGGGAGCGGCTGATTCTCATCGCGGAACTGAACCACCACATTCGCAATGCCCTCCTGCTCGTCGGTCAGTCCGCGGTTTCGCGGGACCAGGAACAAAAACTGAGGTTGATTGACGAAGTATTTGCAAGAATCGACCGGGTCCTCACGGAGTTGGTGCCCACGGCATCCACGGTCACCAAGCCGCGACTCTTTCTCGAGGAGGAAGAAGGCTCACTCGCGCAGGCGCCCGGACTCGTTAAGCCATGGCCGCAAGGCGCCTCCAAATAGCACAAAGCACCGGCTGCTGGCCGCATGGCGGCTGGACTGAAACGCCAGCTTTCTCCCTCATTCCAAGAATGCGCCATCGCTGACGATATCCGATGTGCGCGCCTGCTGACTCCTCTCCTCGAAATCTTGGTTCCAGATCGCAATCCGCAACCATGGCCTCGGCGGTGGGCGGCACTAGCCATCTTGTTTTCAAAGATCCACTCCGGTGGCAATCGTGGTATACTTCCCCTGCGCTTAATTCAGCGGTTGTGTTGTGCGGTTCCTCTGGTTGAATACCTGATCTGAGAATACCCGCCTTCAGTCTCCTCCGTACGGCTTCGGCGTAATCTAAACGAATTCTGGCAAGACACGTTGCCGCACTCACCTGGAAGCTGGGGTGCGCGCCGCAATCACTTCCGCCAGAGAGAGAAAAAAGAAAAGACCAATGCAAAGTTTTTCAGAACTTCCGATTTCCCAGTACACCAAAGAGCGGCTATTGGCCGCTCATTTTTTGACGCCGACTCCGGTGCAGGCCGCGGCGATCCCCCAAGCCCTGGAAGGCAAAGACGTGCTCGCCACCGCGCAAACCGGAACCGGCAAGACCCTGGCGTTCCTCATCCCGATCCTGGAGCAGTTACTTCAGAAAGATGCGCTAGGAATAGATACCCTGGTGCTCGTTCCCACACGCGAACTCGCCATGCAAGTTGGGGACCAGTACAACGCGTTGCGGGGCAGGCAACTCGCGCCTGCGGCCGTCGTTGTCGGCGGTTTGTCCGAAGGAGCGCAGCTCAGCTCGCTGAAGAAGGGCGCTCGGCTGGTCGTCGCTACTCCCGGACGGTTGGAGGATTTCCTCGATCGCAGGCTGATCTCGTTCCGTGCCCTGCGCATGCTTGTGCTGGATGAAGCGGACCGCATGTTGGACATGGGATTCCTTCCGGCGATCCGCCGAATTGCCGCAGTCCTCCCCAAACAGCGCCAAACGATGTGCTTTTCCGCAACGCTGGAAGCCTCCGTGGCGCACCTTGTGATCGACTACATGAGAAACCCGGTGCGTCTCGCCTTCGGGTCAACGCTGAAGCCTTCGGAGAATGTGCGAGTCCAGGCATTTGAAGTCGCTGCGGATCGCAAGCAGGATGTGCTGCACGGCCTGCTCACCAAAGAGAAGGGCCGATGTCTGGTCTTCGCACGGACCAAGCGAGGGGCAGAGCGCCTTGCCAAGAACCTGGTTCGCGAAGGTTTCTCTGCTGCCATGATCCACGGTGGCCGCTCGCAATCCCAACGAACTGCGGCCCTGGTTGGATTTCAGCAGGGACGCTACCGCGTACTCGTCGCGACGGACCTGGCCTCCCGCGGCATTCACGTCCAGGACATCGCACACGTCATTAATTACGATCTGCCCGAAGTCGCGGAGAGTTTCATCCACCGGGTCGGGCGCACCGGGCGCGCAGGCGAACGCGGCATTGCCTCCACACTCTTTGCAAGAGAACAACGCTCGGAATTATTCCAATTGGAGAGCACACTCGGCATCCAGATGGAGAGAATGCGAGCGGACACCGGTCTGACTGCTAATCAGGGGCGGGAGCAAAGCGGAAGCGATCGCGGTGAATCGGCCCCCAGATCCAGACTCGTTCGGCTTCCAGGAGAAGTCTTGCAAGCGCAAATGGAGTTCTAAGCGGGTCTCGCTCTTGGACCCAGATCCCTCCGCCGGAGCCTCCGCGGACCTCGACCGCGCTGCTATAATGCGCGCATGACACTCGTGGAAGTCACCTACGAACTGCAAACTCCGTTGGGAATTGAAGAGTTGCGGCGGCTCGGCGAATTCGCCAACACCTACGGCCTGCGCCGCTTCCGCGTGGACGAAGCCAACAATCATCTCTCCTTCGAATACGACGCATCGCGACTGCGGGAGACACAGGTAGCGCACGTACTGCGGCAGGCGCGGATTACCGTCACGCGCAAGATCAACTGAGCGGTTTTAGGGGAGAGCGGGAGCGTCTCACGGGCAGTGGAAACTCATCCTGGCAAGAAGAAAAGGGGGCCCCCGCTTGGGAACGGGAACCCCCCGAAGGCGCGTCTCGTTTCCGGTGTCGTTTTCACACCGGAGCGTGGGGTCATCCATCCTAGCTTCCCTCTCAGAGGCAGGTGGGAACGATCTGATCAAAGCGGCGAACAAGCCCCTTCCCCCTCGCTCACCGCCGCGTCCAGACCGTCTATCGAAACGCGCCCACCTCCGGTGGAAGTGCAAGAGCGGTGCCAATTAATTGCTCAAGTCACCTTTCTATAACCTTCCTCTTTTCTTCTGCTTATCGCACTAAGGCGTTTCGGATCTCCGAGCTCTTTCTAATTCAGTTGTTCATATCGGAACCCGGCGCGAGCCTACGAACTGAATCGGAACTCCTCGCTTCGCTTTTCCTTTGTGGTCCAGTTCCAGAACCCGGGTAACAAGAATTCGGCACTGCAAGCCTATCGCGCGCGCCGCTGCCCTCTCGCACCATTCCTCTTATGGGCTTATTCTCATACTGGGTGTGGCAAATTTCCGTCAAGATCCTCACCGGACCTGCGAGACTCTTCTTCCTCGCCTGCTTCTTCGTTCTCTCTCCCACCCTGCATGCCGATGAGCCCAGCACCCCCGCGCCCAAGCCCGTGCCGGGCTGCTACTGCAACTGCCGGCAAACTCACACGCGCACGGGATGCATCAAGATGTGCGAATTGCCGAAGTACACCTCGCGCTGGCGGGCGGTCACCTGCAGACCACCGAAATTCCGCGGCCACACACCCGACCGCGGGGCCAAACCCTCCTTGCCACACCCGGCGCGCGCCGAGCACGCGCAATTGCACTCAGACAAGAATGGGCACGCCCGCTGACACCTGAGTTCAGGCCCGAAACGCCAGTACGTCCCGGCCTTCCCCGCCCAGGAGTGTTGCAAAGAATTCAGGAATCTCAAACACGGCGCGATTTTGGATGGCCTGGGCATTGGCCCGGTATCCTGCCAGCACTCCGTCTCGCAGTAACTCCACGACGGCACCCGCAATTTCGCGGAAGCTTTTCAGAATGAGGCCGGCGCTTTTTTCTTTTACCCATTCGGCGTTGTATCTCTCTTGGGGCAAAGTCCAGGCGTTGCATTCGATGATTATGGACAGGCCTCGCGCGACCGCTTCCGAAATGCTGCCCGGGCCGGGCTTGCCGATGAAAAAATCCGCGGCGCGCATGATGCGGTGCACTTCGGCCGTGAAACCTATTATGTGAACCGGCATCCGCCATTGCCGCGCACGGAGCTTTGCAGCGAGCGATTCATTCTTTCCGCAAATCAGAATGAGCTGGATCGGGAGACCCGCCGCATCAAGGCGCTCCGCGATATCGCTCATCACCTTCGAGCCGTGCCCTCCGAACAGCACGATTCCGGTGGGCAAACCGGGCTCGAGCCCCAGCTCCCTCCGCAGCGCGGCCGGATCACTATCGCCGAGGGTGTAAAACTCCGGGCGCAGAATCATTCCGGAGGCGCGGAAAACGTGTGCGGCATCGTGCCCGAACGCCCGCGCCTGTTCGGCCGCTCGCGCGGTGCCGCAAACGAAGTGCTGTATTTGCCGTTCGATCCAGAAATGCGGCGGGAAGTCCGCCAGGTCGGTGAGTATCGTGACGAACGGCTTCTCGCCGTGAACCCCGCGCCAACTTTCGCACAGGGCGCGATTGAAATGCGGCACCACGGAGACGAGCAGATCCGCGGGATGCTGCCGCCAATACGCTCCCAGCAGCTTGACCGTCGGCCCGTGATACGTCCGGATCGTCGCCTGCAACACCCGGAGCAGCCCTGTGCTGCCGAACGTCCACCCGTTCCGTAGCAGGGTGTTGTAACACTCCTGAATCCGGTATCCCGTCAGCCGCCGCAGCAGATCGAGCGGATCGAGGAGCTCCTGGAGCTGTACGAGCTCGACATCCCAGGGCCTCTTCTGCTCTTCGATGACCCTTCGCAGAGCGACCGCGGCGTTACGATGACCGCCGCCCGCATCGTGAAATACGATCTGAATTCTCTTCATGGATCCGATTCTGACATGATGCCAACTCGCGGCCGCGGGAGCAATCTCTCGGCCATACTCACACCCGTGGAAGTGGCATGTGTTCAATGAGTTGCGAGAGCACATTTACTCATAATTCGCCACCGATTCACGGAAGATTCATCCCCAACCTTTACCAATGTTTCATGCGCTGCGACCTTCATGTTCATTCCATAGCCTCGGGCATGTGCAACACTCCGGGCATGAGTTGGCTGTGCCGCGAGTCCTACAGCGACCCTGCGGAAGTCTATTCGCAATTGAAGCGGCGCGGCATGTCTTTCGTGACGTTGACCGATCACGATTCGATTGACGCGGCTGAAGCGCTTCGCCCCTATCCCGACTTCTTCCTGAGCGAAGAGGTGACCTGCACGCTGCCGAGCGGAACGGCGATGCACCTCGGTGTCTATGCCATCACCGAGCGCGATCACGCGGAAATCGCGCGGCGGCGGAATGATTTCCTTGCGCTCTTGATGTACCTGACGGAGCGCAGGCTGTTCTTCTGTTTGAATCACGTCTTTTCCAGTCTCACCGGGCGCCGTGCGGAAGAAGACTTTCACTGGTTCGCTTCCTATGTGCCTGCCTACGAGACGCGCAACGGCCAGATGCTGCCGGGACAAATCGCAGCCGCCGAGCGCATCGCAACTCGCCACGGCAAGGTGGCCCTTGGCGGGAGCGATTCCCACACCCTGGCTCACGCCGGCACCACCTACACCGAAGTTCCCGGCGCGCGCACCGCGGAGGAATTTCTAGCCGGGCTGCGCGCGGGACGCGGACTGGTCCGGGGCGCGCACGGCAGCTACGCCAAACTCACGGCCGATATCTTTCGGATTGCCGGCCAATTGTTCCGCGAGCGGCCGTCGGCGCTGCTCCTGCTTCCATTGGCGACGCTTGTGCCGGTCTTCACGCTGGGACACTGCATCAATGAGCAGCGGTTCTGCCACCAGTGGGCATCCGTTCTCGAAGGTGACGTCCAGGCCCCGCGGATGCTCTGGGATCTTCGCGAAGCCAACTGGGCGAGCTGAGGTGAAGCGATGACCGTCGCGCGCAGTGTGTGGGGATTCATCGAGAATCGCGATTTCCGCTTGATGCGCCGCGTTCATCGCTGGCGCGCTCCACGCTGGGTCCGTCTCTGGATGATTTCGGCGACGCGGCTGGGAGACGGCTGGCTGTGGTATTCACTTGGAGCGATCCTGCTGCTGTTTGGCGGGCCGCAGCGGTATCTCGCCGTAGGCGCAGCGGGAGTGGCGGGCATTGCAAGCATTTATCTCTTCATGGGGTTGAAGAGGATGAGCCGCCGCCCGCGGCCATGCCAGATCGAACCACACTGCTGGTCGCGCGTACTCCCTCCGGACCAGTTTTCGTTTCCCTCGGGCCATACGATAACGGCGTTTTCCATCGCCGTCACCCTTAGCGCATTTTATCCCAATCTGGAAGGCGCGCTGTTTTTCATGGCCTGCAGCATCGCCGTCTCGCGTATCGTACTGGGGATGCATTTCCTGAGCGATGTGATCGCGGGTGCGCTGCTCGGCGCCGGCCTGGGCTACGCCTCGCTGCTTCTGTTCGCTATCTATTTCGGATAGCCACCCCGCCTCTCCTCCCGAAATCCCCGCTCCGGAGCCTGTTATACTGCCCGGCTGGTTTTCGGCGTAGATCTCTTGGAATCCCGGATAGCGTGAATTGTTTTCGCGAAAACATCCCTGGGCGGCGGGCACGCTGACCCTCGCCTTCCTTTACTGCGGCGCCGCCGCGCAGGAGGCGCCCGTTCATCATGCGGAGATTCGCCGCATGGCGGCGAAGATCCGCGTAGACGGGCGGCTGGACGAGCCGGTCTGGAGCCGGATCGCGCCGATCACCGAATTCGTGCAGACCGAGCCCGACGAGGGCAAGCCCGCGAGTGAAAAGACGGAAGCGTTTCTCTTCTACGACGATGAAAACATCTACTTCGGGTTCAAGTGCTATGACTCCGAGGCGGAGAAAATCGTGGCGCGCTACGACACGCACGACGCGCGCACCAACTCCGACAGCGTGAATATCCTCCTCGACCCTTACGGCGACCGGAGGACCGGCTATTTTTTCAGCATAAATGCGCGGGGGGTCCAGTTCGACGGGATTCTAAAGGAAGGACAGGGCATGGACCCCACCTGGGACGGGATCTGGCAGAGTGCGGCGCGCGTCGAGGACTGGGGCTGGTCTGCGGAGGTGGCGATCCCGTTCAAGTCCATCCGGTTTCACGAGGGCCAGGCGTGGGGGCTCAATCTCGGTCGGGACGTCGTGCGAAAGAACGAGAGCGACAACTGGCAGATGGTGACGCGGTTCGACCATTTCATGCGGCCATCGAAGGCCGGCCTGCTGAGCGGCATCGAACATGTGAAACAGGGGCGCAACGTCGAGTTCATTCCCTACTTCTCCGTGCGCTCGCGCCGGAGCGCCCCCAACGGGCTCGACAACGCACAAGACTTCGAGGGCGGGGGCGATGTGCGCTGGGGCCCTCGGCCCAACCTGACGCTGAACGCGACGATCAACCCGGATTTCGCGGACACCGAAGCGGATGAAATCAACATCAGCATTTCGCGTTTCGAGCTTTTCTTCCCCGAAAAACGCCAATTCTTCAACGAGGGCGCGAACTTTTTTGCCACGCCCATGAACTATTTCTTCTCGCGGAGGATCGGGGCGCGCATCACCGATCAAAACGGGCTCTCGAACGGCAAGCCGCAGAGGATCCTGTTCGGCGCGAAACTTACGGGGAAAGAAGGTCCGTGGTCCATCGGCCTGCTCGAAGCCAAGACACAGGCCACCCATTTCAACGTGACCGATCCCGCCACCGGCAACCGGCTCGCGGAATTCGCGCCCGGAGCCAATTTTTTCGTTCTGCGAGTGGCACACGATATCGGGAGCAACTCCTCGATCGGGTTCCTCACCGTGAACCGCGACCAGGCGGGCAACGACGTGGGCTCGGCCGAGCGGGCGCATTCCGTGGACCTCAACCTCGTCCTGGGGCCGCACTGGACCTGGCAGAGCCAGGTGGGATTCAGCCAGAATCACGTCACTACGGCGGGCGGGATCCAGCGTGCGGCCTTCGGGTCGCTCGCGAAGTACAACTCCGAAAAGTGGGAGATCGACGCGCTGTATAAGTTTCTCGGCCGCGGATTCGAGATCAGCCAGATCGGTTTTGAGCCCGAGAACGGCCGCCACAGCGACCAACTTACCGTTGTCTACAAGCCCTTCATCAACCGCGCGTACATCCGCCAGCTCTTTTTCGAGCTCACTTACAATTCCAGTCAGGACACTGAGGGGTTGCTTCAAGACGCGGGCGCGGATGTGGTCGTCACCGCGCAATTGAAAAACTTCTGGGCCGTTCGCGGCGTTTATTCCTACGATCGCGAGCGCTTCTTCCAATTCACGCCCGGCTTCGGGCGGCTCGAGACTACGCGGGTGTACATTGAACCCAAGGAGCGCTTTTTCGTTTCCTCAAATGAAAACCGTTTCGCCTCCTTCAACTACACCTTTACAAACCGCAAGAACGCCCAGTTCCGCGAGAACTACTACGGGCGCGAACAGAGGCACGAGTTGGGGATGCTGGCGCATCTGTTTGGGCGCACGAAAGTCCAGTTCAGCGGAATCTACGACCGGGAATTTCTGCTGGATGGGCGGCGGTTTCAGGACCGGCGGCTGCTGCTGACTCGTGTAAACCAGCAATTCACAACCAAGTGGCGAGCGCGCGTGCTGGCGCAGTTTCAAAATGACCGGCACGGGCATACGTGGAATGTGAATTCGATTGTAGCCTACGACTTTACGGCGCGGTCGGCGTTCATCGCCGGCTACAACTACCAGAAGAGCCACGACGTCCTACAGGCCTCGCCGATCCCGCCGCTCAACCCAGCGCACTTGGGAGACCTCGGCAACGAGTTGTTCTTCAAGCTGTCCTATTTGTTGCATTTCTGAGGGGCCGGACAGGAGTGCCCGGAGCAGCCACATCTTGGCTGGACTAGAATCCGTGTAGCAAGTCGGCCGCTCTGCAACGCGGCAAGCCACACTCGCACTGGCGGCGCACAGGAAGTGCTTCCCTGCATGCAAACCGAAGAGGAACGAACGCCCAGCCCGCGCCGGGTCAGGCCTTCTGGGCTTGGCGGCGCAAGAACGTCGGGACGTCGAGATCGTCGGCGGGGACTTCGGCGCCGACTTCGCGGACGTTTTGCTGAACCTCGCGAACGATATTGGAGGATCCCCCGTGACCCGGACCTGCTGCCGCGGCTGCGGCCGCACCGAGCGGAACCTCACGGCCCGCTTTCCAGGTCTTGGGCAGGAATTGCGGCCTCGTTTGCGGGGCCGAGCGCTTAACTTCCCGGAAGCCCGCGGCGATGACGGTAATTTTGACGGCGTCCTTCATGGCATCGTCCTGCACGGCGCCGAAGATGATGTTGGCATTCTCGTGCGCGGCCTTCTGGATGATGGACGAGGCCTCGTGGACTTCGTGGAGCGTGAGGCTGGAGCTGCCGCAGATATTGATGAGGATACCGTGCGCGCCGTTGATGGAGTTGTCTTCGAGCAGCGGGCTGGCGATGGCGCGATTGGCGGCGTCAATGGCGCGGTTCGCGCCGGTGGCCACGGCGGTGCCCATGACGGCGTATCCCTGGCCCTGCATGATGGCCTTTACATCGGCAAAGTCGCGATTGATAATGCCCGGCACGGTGATGATGTCCGAGATGCCCTGGACGGCCTGGCGGAGAATGTCGTCGGCGATGCGGAAGGCGTCGAAGAAGCTGGTGCCGCGCTCGACGGTATCCATGAGGCGCTCGTTGGGAATGACGATGACGGTGTCCACGGCTCCGACGAGCTCGGCGAGAGCCTGTTCGGCCTGGAACATGCGGCGCTTGCCTTCGAAGGCGAAAGGCTTGGTGACGACGGCAACCGTGAGCGCGCCGAGCTCCGAAGCGAGCGAAGCGACGACGGGCGCGGCGCCACTGCCCGTGCCGCCGCCGAGGCCGGCGGTGATGAAGATCATGTCCGAGCCCTCGAGCGATTCGATGATCTTCTCGGTGTCTTCGAGGGCGGCTTTGCGGCCAACCTCAGGGTTGGCGCCCGCGCCGAGACCTTTGGTGAGTTTCGCGCCGAGCTGGAGTTTAACCGGCGCCTGCGAAAGTTTGAGCGCCTGGAGGTCGGTGTTGGCGGCGATGAATTCGACGCCTTCGACCTTGGCACGGATCATGCGGTTGACCGCGTTGCAGCCCCCGCCGCCGACCCCGACGACCTTGATTTTGGCCGGCTGAAGCTCCTCGCCGAAGCTCATCCGGATTCCTGCGTCCTTCGCTGTCATGCTCCCCCCTCTCGGGCTGGTGAACCCGTTGGTGCGTTTACTTCGGGCTGTCCGGGGCTGGCGAACAACCGGAAGTTGCCGGCCTACAGGCCGGCGCTGCACAGACCCCCTCGCATACGGCTACGACGCGCCGACGAACATGGCCTTGAGTTTGGCGACAAGATTTCCAGGGCGCTGCGGCCCGCACCGGCGGGCGCGCGCTGCGTACAGCACCAAACCCGTTACCGTGGCGTATTCCGGCTGGGCCACGGCTTCGGGCAGATCCACGAGCCCGCGGGGTTGCGCGAGGCGCACCGGATGACGTAAGGCGTGCTCGGCGAGATCCACCAAGCCGCGCAGGCGCGCTCCGCCGCCGGCGAGAACGAAGCCCGCTGGAATCTGCGAATCGAGGCCTTCGCGATGGAGATCGTCGCGGATGAGCGCGAGCAATTCCTGGGCGCGCGGCTCGATGATCTCCGTCAACATGCGCGTGAAGACGGTACGCGGCGGGCGGTCGCCCACACTGGCGATCTCGATGCCGGCGTCTTCGGTGAGCAACGAGGTGGCGGCGCAGCCGTGGCGGCGCTTGATCTTCTCGGCCTCGGGAATGGGTGTGCGGAGACCGACGGCCAGGTCATTGGTGAAATGGTCGCCGCCGACGGGCACGGCGCTCGTGTGGCGGACAACGCCGCTGCCATAGACGATGAGCTCGGTGGTGCCGCCGCCGATGTCGAGGAGGCAGCAGCCGAGGTCGCGCTCGTCCTGCAGGAGGCAGGATTCGGCCGAGGCCAGCGGTTCGAGAACCGTGTCGATGATGAGGATGCCGGCCTTGTTCGCCGCAGTAACGAGATTTTGCGTGGCGGCGATGGATGAGGTGACCAGGTGGACGTTGGCCTCGAGGCGCTGGCCGACCATGCCGAGCGGGTCGCGGATGCCATCCTGCGCGTCCACGAGGAATTCGTGGGGAAGGACGTGGAGGACTTCGCGGTCCTCCGGAAGCGTGATGTGGCGCGCGGCGTCCACGGCGCGGCGGACATCTTCGCGCTCGATGTCGCGGGGGCGCGAGCCGAGAGTGATTCCGCCGCGGCTATTCACGCCGCGGACATGGCTCCCGGCAACGCCGATGACGGCGGATTCGACCGGGACGCCGGCGACGCCCTCCGCCTCCTCGACCGCGCGGCGAATCGAGCTGACGGTGGAATCGAGATTGACGATGAGGCCCTTGCGCAGGCCCTTCGATTCGGCGGCCCCGAGGGCGACAAACTTCAATTGTTCGCCATCGATTTCGGCAATGAGCGCGCACGTCTTCGTGCTGCCGATGTCCAGTCCTACGAGGTAGCGATCCTTCTTAGTCAAGCCCCTGCTCCCTTGCTCGTGTCGCCTGCCAGGCCGGCTCAGTTGCTCATCTGGACTTTGTCCTTGCCGGAGCGGCCATGGCGGGGCTGCTGCCCGTTTCCGAATTGATGACCACCTGCCGCGTGTATTGCAGATCGATGGACTGCACGCGGCCGGCGTTGGCCTGCCACTGGGAAAAATTTTCGACCAGCATGCGGTATTTTGGAATGAAATCGCCTTGGCCAAAATGAACCGTGACGGCCTGCGCGTCAGTGCCCGGGCCGGCGAGGCCGGTCAGGACGACGCGCAAATCTTTCGGGTTTGCGAGGTCCACTTCACTCACGCGGTCCGAAGAACCCGCCCTAACCAGGTCGATCCCTTTCAGAAACTCCTGATAGGTCTGCATGCGGCGCTCGCGCTCCGGGCGCGGGAGGTTTTCGGCCACGCCGGTGACGACCGGGAACTGATATTCCTGGCCGGCGGGACGATCGAGGATGACGCCGTGCGCGTCAATCAGGGCGAGCTCGGTGCCGGAGCGCAGGAACGCGACGGGCGTGCGCTCGGTGACTTCAATACGAACGCGGTTGGGCAGAATGCGTTGGACGCTGGCGTGCTCGACCCAGGGTAAATCCTCGAGGGCGAGACGCCGCTCTTCGAGGGGGATGCGCAGAACGCTGCGTCCGCGATCCGCGTAGAACCGGGAGACGATGGATTCGCGGCCCACGATATGCGCGCCGAGGACTTCGATCTGGTCGGGCTTGACGAGCAGAACCTGGGGCGAGAAGAGGAAGAAGCGGCCGGTGAAAAACGCAACCGCGCCGCAGGCAATAACGACGGCGCAGATGAGAAGCACGCGGCGATAGGAAGCCCAGGAGCGCGGGGCAAATTTGCGCCGGCGAATTTCGACCGGTTTCTGGCGGCGCAAATAGCGTGGCTCGTCGTCGGCAAGCAGCTCCGGCTGATAGACGTTTGCTTCCGGCACGTCCGCCGCCGCGGCTCTGCTCCTCGCGATGGGTTTCAGGCGTTCCAGAGGATCACCTCATTCTCGAGATCAAATCCGTAGGCCTTGCGGACGCGCTCGCGGACATCGGCGATGAGCGCGAGCATGTCCGCAGCAGTGGCGTGACCCGCGTTGATGAAGAAATTGGCGTGGCGGTCGCTAACACGCGCATCGCCGACGGAATGTCCCTTGAGGACGAGCTCGTCAATCATGCGCCCGGCGGAAGCGCCCGCGGGATTTTTGAAAATGCAGCCGGCGCTTTTCTGATTGAGCGGCTGGGAGGAGCGCCGCTTTTCGTTGCAGATACGAATCCCTTGAAGAATTTCGCGGAACGCTTTGGAGGGTAGCTCCAGTTTCACCGCGAGCATCATATCATCAGGCGCAAAAGAAGTGTGCCGGTATTCAAACGAAATCTGCTCGCCGCGGAGGATTTCGATCTTGCGCGTGGCGGCGCGGTACAGGGTCACCTCTCGGACGTAACTGCCGATCTGCATGCCGTAGGCGCCGGCGTTCATGCGCAGCGCCCCGCCAACCGTGCCGGGCACGCCGATGAGGCCTTCCATGCCGCCGAGGTCGTTCTTCGCGCAGAAGGTGACGGTGCGGCCGAGGTCCGCGGCAGCGTCCACGGAGGCGAAGTTGCCTTCGATGCGGATTTCGGGCTCGGTCCGGACAAGCTGCAGCATCACCCAAGGGAGCTCGCCGTCGCGGACGAGAAGGTTTGTACCCCCGCCGAGGAAGCGGTGGGGAATGCCGTTTTCGTCGAGGAGGCGGACGAGATCGGGAATCGTATCGTGGCGGCGGAGGCGGAGCAGATCGGTCGTGCCGCCGATGCCCAGGGACGTCAGATCGGCAAGAGAAGATCCGGCGCGAAGCTCGACCCCGAGCCCGGGAAGCGCCGCCAGAATCCTGGGATTTTCAAGTTTCATTTGGTTTCAGCGCGGTGTTGTGCGCGGGAAATCTTGTGCCGAGCAGAAGCGCGAGTTCGTTGCTCGCGCGGCTGATATTGCCCGCGCCGATGGTCAGCACAGCGTCGCCGGGGCGCGCTTCGCGCAGAATGCGCTCGATGCCCTCCTGGATGGAAGCGAAATAGAGAACGTTTTTGTGGCCGGCGTCGCGGATGGCGGAGGATAGGGCTTCGCTCGCAATGCCGGGGATGGGCGCTTCGCTGGCCGGGTAGATGTCGGTGAGGATGAGGATATCGGCCTGGTTGAAGGCGCGGCAGAATTCGTCCCAGAGGTGCTGCGTGCGCGTGTAACGGTGCGGCTGAAAGAGCACCAGGAGGCGATTGAATTTGCAGCCGCGCGCGGCCTCCAGCGTGGCGCGGATTTCGGCCGGATGATGGCCGTAGTCGTCAATGACGGTGATTTCGTTGACTACACCCTTGATGTCGAAGCGTCGGCCAACGCCGGAAAAGTTCGCGAGGCCTTCCCGGATGAGGTCGGCCGGAACGTTGAGATAGAGCGCGACGCCCGCGGCCGCGGCGGCATTGCGCACATTGTGGATGCCGGGCGGCGTGGGCAGATGAAAGAGGCCAAGGTCGTCGGCTTTGTAGGTGAGGCGGAATTCGCTGCCCATGCCTTTCCGCTCGATGTCACTGATGACCAGATCGGCCTGGCTGGATGTGCCGTAGGTGATGATGGGGCGCTTCACGCAGGGAATGATCGCCTGGACGTTGGGCTCGTCGAGGCACAGGATGGCGGCGCCGTAGAACGGGACGCGGTTGACGAATTGCGTAAAGGCTTCCTGGATGTCTTCGAGCGAGGCGTACTGATCGAGGTGCTCGCGATCGATGGTGGTGACAACGGCGACGACGGGCGCGAGAAGCAAAAAGGTGCGGTCGCTTTCGTCGGCTTCCACGACAAAGTATTCGCCCTTGCCGAGGCGCGCCGTTGTGCCAACTTGATTGACGCGGCCTCCGACGACGAAGGTCGGGTCGAGATGCGCCGCGGCGAGCACGGAAGCGACGAGCGAGGTCGTGGTCGTCTTCCCGTGGGCGCCGGCGACGGCGATGCCGTATTTGAGGCGCATCAGTTCGGCGAGCATCTCCGCGCGGGGGATGACGGGGATCTTGATCCGGTGGGCTTCGACGACTTCCGAATTGTCGGGCCTGATGGCCGAGGAGATCACGACAACGTGGGCGCCTTCGACGTTTTCCGCTGTGTGGCCCTCGCGGATGGCCGCGCCGAGATTCTGCAGGCGTTCGGTGATGGGCGAGAGTTTGGCGTCCGAACCGGAAACGGAATAACCAAGCGTGAGGAGGACTTCGGCGATGCCGCTCATGCCGATGCCGCCGATGCCGACCAGATGAACGCGCTGAAAATTGCGAAATGTAACCATCATGGATGCACCCCGAGCGGCAGCGCCGCCTGCTCGATCAAGTTCACGATGTCGCGGGCGGCATGGGGCCGGGCGAGGCGCCGCGCGCCTTCGGACAGTTGTTCGATCTCCCGGGCCTGGTCGAGGAGAGAAAAAATTTCAGACGTCAGCCGTTCGGGCGTGAGCTCCGGTTCCGGAATCACGCGGCCCGCGCCGGCACGCGCCATCTCCTGCGCATTGCGCAATTGATGGCTATCCGTTGCGGCCCCGAAGGGGATGAAGATGGCAGCGCGTCCCGCGGCTGCGACTTCGGCAGCGGTGATGGCTCCTGCCCGGCAGATGATGAGATCCGCCCAGGAAAAGCGCTCCGCCATGTTCGTGAGAAAAGGAACGACCTCCGCCGGAAATTCGCGCCGCGCGTAAGCGACGCGTACAGCATTATAGTCGCGTTCGCCGGTCTGGTGCACGACGCTTAATTCGCTTTTTCGCGTGGATAAACGATCCAGGGCGTCCACAAGAGCGCGGTTGATGGGCAGCGCGCCCTGGCTGCCGCCGGTGATGAGAAGGCGGTAGGG
>JBGQHF010000023.1:0-36829 GCA_041497835.1 Terriglobia bacterium | reverse complement strand
GGACAAGGGCCTCATCGAGAAGTCCGGCACGTGGCTCAGCTTTGGCGGCGAGCGCATGGGCCAGGGCCGCGAGAATGCTCGCATCTTCCTCAAGGAGAATACGGACATCCGCGATAAGCTCGAAGCGGCCCTCCGCAAGAAAATGGAGATTCCCGCTCCGGGCAATGCGAACGCCGCGACGGCCGCTGCTCCCGCCGCGCCGCTCGCCCATCCCGATAAAGCTATGTCCGCCGCGGCCGCAGCCGCTGCAAAAGGCCGCCCGGCGCGCTAACTGCCTCAGCCACCTCTCGGGCAAGGAAGAAGAGTCGAAAGGTCATTTTTCCCTTCGGGGGCTGATCCCTGACTTTTTGACTCTTCTTGCTTTTTGACCTGCTCGGCACCACCCGCAAGACCTGCCCCCGCGGACAGTGTTGAGGAAAGGGCACATGCCCTCGTACTGGAACATACAGCCTATTGCTTAAACCGGATGCCTTCCCTAGACTGCACCTACCTACGGGGGTGGCGCCGCTGTAGTCTGCGGCATCGAACAACCTATCGCTGTTTCGGACCCTCTTAGCTAAGACCATGACACGCGCCATCCAGCTCGCACGTTACGCATCGGCCGCTCTATTGGCCTGCGTGTGCGCTATGCCCGCCCCCGCTGCGCCAGGCTCCCCGAAAGCGGCTCTCAAATCTACGCGGACGCGGCACAGCTCGCGCCATTCTTCCTCCCGTTTCCGCGGCGTCCCGACCTTCGCGAATTCCACCAGCGATGACGTCGCGGCCTACGACGATCCCATCATCCGCCAGGCCGCCGTCGAAGCGCTCGGCCGCTACAATGGCACGGTGGTGGCCGTGGACCCCAACACCGGCCGCATCCTTACCATCGTCAATCAGAAATTCGCATTCTCCGAGGGCACCATTCCGTGCTCCACCATCAAGCCCGCGATTGCCGTCGCCGCCCTCGAGGAAAACGTCATCACCCGCGACACCATGCTGAAGGTCAGCCGCCGCAAGTACATGAACCTCACCGAAGCCATGGCGCACTCCAACAACGTATTTTTTGAGGAGCTGGGCCGCCGCATGGGATTTGATACGGTCTCCCGCTATGCGCGCATGCTCGGCCTCGGCGAGCTCGCCGGCTACAACCTGGCCGAAGAGCATCCGGGTTCGTTCCCCATGTCTCCGCCGCCGCGCGGCGGCGTGGCCCGCATGTCCAGCTACGGCGAAGGCATCAAGATGACGCCGTTGCAACTTGCTTCGCTGGCCTCCGTCGTGGCCAATGGCGGTACGCTTTACTATCTCCAATATCCGCGCACCGACGAAGAACGCCTGAACTTCGCTCCGCGCGTGAAGCGCCAGCTCGATATCGCCGACCTGCTTCCCCCCATCCGCGAAGGCATGCTCGCCGCTGTTCTCTACGGCACCGGCAAAGCCAGCTTCGATACGGGCGGTGAAGAAATGTCCCTCGGGAAAACCGGCACCTGCTCCGACGAAAAATCCCGCGTCGGCTGGTTCGTTTCCTATGCCGGCGAGGTCAATCCGAAAATTACGCTTGTCGTTCTTATCCACGGCAGCAGCCGAAGCGTCAAGGGTCCCACCGCCGCCGTCGTGGCCGGTCGTATCTACCGCCGCTTGCGTGCGCAAAACTATTTTGCCGATGTCGCGCGCCGCAGCAACTTGGCCGGCGCCCCCTCCGGCAACTAGCTAGCCTGTTACCTGGCAAGTTCTTCTAACTCTCCGCCGCCTTTGCCTTCTCCGGACGGGCTTCCCGTGGCACCTCGATTCTTCGCGGGGTGGACATCCCTTCCGTATCTTTCTACACACGCATGCGAACATATTCGTTTGACCCATCTTCCCGCTTGAGCCAAAACAAAGCTGCACGGTAAGCTGACCAACTCTTCGCTCGGTTATATCCTCCGCGGGGGACGCGGGAATCGAGCCAGGCACTTAGTCCCCATCGGAACGGTTGCGAGTCGCTGGGGGGATTGTGAAACGTCGGTTTGTCTTTGTTCTCTTGTTGTTGCTCGTCGCGGGCACCGCCGCACTGGGCTACGTGTTCCGCCTGCGGCTCTCCGCCGCCGCGGAATTGCAGCGCGAGATCCATCTCGCCCAGGCGGCCGCCGAGCGTATCCGCCGGGAAACCATCCTCCCGACCGAAAATCGAATTCCCGTCGGAGCGAATTTCATGGCCGCCCTTGAAAAATTCGGCTTGCCCGCGCAGGAGGCAGCCAACGCTTCGGCGGCTGCCCAGCGCGCCTTTAACCTTCGGCAGGTCCGCGCCGGCAATCTCATCACCGTGGGCCGCTCCGTGGACGGCGATCTCCGCACCATCGAATACAAGATTGATGCGGAGCGCATGTTGCGTATCGTCCCTGCGTCCGGAGGCTTCTTCGCCGAGGTCCGCGCCATCGAATCCCGGACGGAAGTCGTCGCCGTCACCGGCGAAGTGGACGATTCGCTCTTCAACGCCGTCGAGAGTGCCGGCGAATCCGCCGAGCTTGCCATGCGCCTCGCTCAGATCTTCGGCTATGACCTCGATTTCTACACGGACCCGCGCCGCGGCGACGCCTTTCGCGTCGTCCTTGAAAAAAAGAGGTACGCCAGCGGAAAAACCGCTGCCTACGGCCGCATCTTCGCCGCCGAATACGACAACGCCGGCCGCGCCTACCAGGCTGTGCTGTTCCATGATTCGAACGGACGCCCCGCCTACTACGCCGCCGACGGCAAGTCGCTTCAGAAGGCGTTTCTGCGCTCGCCGCTGAAATTCGGCGCCCGCATTACCTCGCATTTCAGCCGCGCGCGCTTCCATCCCATCCTGAAGACCACTCGCCCGCACATGGGCATTGATTACGGAGCGCCCGTCGGCACGCCCGTGCAGACCATCGGCAGCGGCCGCGTCCTCTTCGCCGGCCGCAAGGGCGGCGAAGGCAACATGGTCCACATCGCCCACGCCAACGGCTACGAGACGATGTATCTCCACCTCTCGCGCACGTACGTTCGCGCGGGCCAGCGCGTCGAACTTGGCAACACCATCGGCCTTGTCGGCAGCACCGGACTCTCCACCGCGCCGCATCTCGATTTCCGCATCCTGCAGCGCGGCAAGTACAAGAATTTCGAGCGCCTCGGCCTACCTCCTGCCGATCCCGTCTCCAAGCGAAATCTGCCTGAATTCCAGACCGTCCGGGCGAAGTGGCTCCCGCTTCTCAAGAATCCCGGCCTTCTCCAGGCCGGCAGCCTTCAGCCAGAGGTTCACCCCGCGTCGGCCGCCCCGTGATTGTTTTCGAGCGCACCGGACCAACTGTCTGGCGGCAATTATGTTCCGGCACGGGAAGAGGCGATTCCGGCGGACTCTTACTTCCGCGTAATGAACCCTTTGCGCGCAGAGTCTTGACAGTCCCCTAAAGCCTCACTAGCCTAGTCTTGGGGTTCGTCGGATCCCATATGGCTTCTTCTTCTCAAGGCGGGTCAGCGGCGGGCAGGCCGTGCTCCTTCTGCGGCATGCCTGTTCCTGCCCATCGCAATCAGTGCCCGTTTTGCCGTGAGATGCAGCCGGAGGTCCACGTTTCTCACCGCCCTCACGCCAGCGCGAAGCACAAAATTCGTCAGGGTCTTCTCTACATGCTCATGGCGGGCATCATTCAATACTTCGCCGGCGGCTATAGTCCGCTCAGTGTGCACATCCAGATTCCCAGCGTGGTGACCACTTACCTCACGCCCCTTCTGTTTTTGGGCGGCCTCGGACTGACCCTCTATGGCCTGTATCTGCGCAAGGCTTGACCCATCCGCGCGGCCACGCGAAAACAAATCGGGCGCCGGACCAAACAGGGCCAGGCGCCCGAAGCTTCTCTAAAGCTGTTTCTCGAGGGAAACGTCCAATCCTATTTGACTTCCCACGTATCGCCCGCGTGGAGCAGCTTCGACAGATCGCCGTGCCCGCGCTTCGCAATCACATCGGAAACCTGCTCGTTCATCACGTCCTCGTAGCGCGGCAGGTCGTCCCACGCCCTCAGCACGCCGATGGGTGTCGGAAAGCCCGGCCTCTGCTCCATGTGCGACAGCAGAAACGCATACGACGGCCGCGGGTGATGCGCGTCGTGCACCACTAAATCTTTCTCACCGATGCCGTTGCCGAGCGGCACCACTTCGATGTCCCCGTCCGAGCGCCGCCGGATGCCCTTCTCGCGATTCTTCCCAAAAATCAGCGGCTTGCCGTGTTCGAGCTGGATCACGCGCTCGCTCCGCGCATCCTTCTCCGTGATCGATTCCCACGCGCGGTCGTTGAAGATATTGCAGTTTTGCAGAATCTCCACGAATGCCGAGCCGCGATGCGCCGCCGCGTGCCGCAGCGTCTCCTTCAAATGCTGTTGGAAGACGTCCACCGAGCGCGCCACAAACGTCGCTTCCGCGCCGATGGCCAGCGAAATCGGATTGAACGGTCGGTCCACGGACCCGAACGGCGTGGATTTCGTTTTCTTGTTGAACTCCGACGTCGGCGAATACTGCCCCTTCGTCAGCCCGTAAATCCGGTTATTGAACAGCAGCACCTTCACGCCGACGTTTCGCCGCAGCATGTGAATCGTGTGGTTGCCGCCGATGGAGAGCGCGTCGCCGTCGCCCGTCGCCACCCACACTTCCAGCTCCGGCTGGATCGCCTTGATCCCCGTGGCCACCGCCGGCGCGCGCCCGTGGATCGTGTGGAAGCCGAACGTGTTCATGTAGTACGGAAAACGGCTCGAGCAGCCGATCCCGCTCACCACCACAAACTTCTCTCGCGGGATGCCCAGCTCGGGAAACACCGATTGCACTGCGGCCAGTATTGCGTAGTCGCCGCACCCGGGACACCAGCGCACTTCCTGATCCGTCTGAAAATCCTTCTTGGTCAGTGTCGGTAACGTCGCCGTCGTCATTGCCCCTGTCTCCTACTACACTCCCACCATCTCTTCAATCTTCACTTCCAGCTCTTGCTGTTTGAACGGCCGCCCCTGGATCTTGTTCAGGCCGGTCGCGTCCACCAGATATTTCGCCCGCAGAACCCACAGGAGCTGGCCCATGTTCAGCTCCGGCACCAGGATCTTCTTATAGCGTTTGATCACATCGCCGAGATTGTTGGGCAGCGGATTCAAATGCCGCAGGTGCACGTGGCCGATCCGCCGGCCCTTCTCGCGCTGCGCTTTCACCGCCACCGTAATCGAACCGTACGTCGAGCCCCACCCGATGATCAGCAGATCGCCGTCCGCATCCCCCGCCGGTGCCACGTCCGGAATGTCTTGCCCCACCGCCGCCACTTTCGCGGCACGGATTCGCACCATATTCTCGTGGTTGAGCGGCTCGTAGTTTATGTTGCCTGTGACGTCCTTTTTTTCCAGCCCGCCGATGCGGTGTTCGAGCCCCGGCGTCCCCGGAATCGCCCACGGCCTCGCCAGCGTCTGCGGGTTGCGCTTGTACGGGAGGAAGCCCTCCGGGTTTTTCTCGAAGCTCACCGGGATTTCCGGTATCTCGCTGACCTTTGGGATGCGCCACGGCTCCGCCCCGTTCGCCAGGTAGCCGTCCGTAAGCACAATCACCGGCACCATGTACTTGATCGCGATCCGGCAGGCTTCGATCGCCACCCAGAAGCAGTCTCCCGGCGTCGAAGCCGCAAGCACGGGAATCGGCGCCTCGGAGTTTCGTCCAAAGAGCGCCTGCAGCAGGTCGGCCTGCTCCGTCTTCGTCGGCAGACCCGTGGAAGGCCCGCCGCGCTGCACATCCACGATGACCAGAGGAATTTCCACGGCCACGGCAAGGCCCAGCGCTTCGGTCTTCAGCGCCATGCCCGGGCCGGACGTCGTCGTGATCGCCAGCGCCCCGGCGTACGCCGCCCCGATCGACGAAGTGATCGCCGCGATCTCGTCTTCCGCCTGGAACGTCATGACCCCGAAATCTTTGTACTGCGAAAGCTCGTGCAGAATGTCCGACGCCGGCGTAATCGGGTACGACCCCTGAAACAGCGTGAGTCCCGCTTTCTGCGCGGCCGTGACGAATCCCAGCGCCAGCGCTTGGTTTCCGCTCATGCTCCGGTATATCCCCGGCTCGAGCTGCGCCGGCGGGATCTCGTAGCTGACCTGGAACGCTTCCGTGGCTTCGCAGTAGCTGTAGCCCGCCTTCATCGCCAGCTTGTTCGCTTCCGCCAGCAGCGGCTTGCTCTTGAACTTGTCTTCGATCCACCGGACCGTCGGGTCCATCGACCGGTTGTAGAGCCAGTAGCACATTCCCAGGGCGAAGAAGTTCTTGCAGCGGTCCGTCGTCTTGGCGTCAACGCCCAGGTGCTGCAAAGCTGCCCGCGTCAGCCGCAGCAGTTCGACCGAGAACAGCCGGTACTTGTCCAGCGAATGGTCTTCCAGCGGATTCGAAGTCATCTGCGCCTTGCGCAGGTCGTTCTCCTTGAAGCTGTCGCTGTTGACGATCAGAATGCCGTTGGCCTTCAGGTCCGCCACGTTCATCTTCAGCGCGGCTGGATTCATCGCGATCAGCACGTCCACCGCGTCGCCAGGCGTGTACACGTCGCTCGACGAAAAATGAAGCTGGTAGCCGCTTACTCCGGGCAGCGTCCCTGCGGGCGCGCGGATCTCCGCCGGATAGTCCGGAAACGTGGCGATGTCGTTCCCGTAGAGCGCCACCGTATTCGTAAACTGGCTCCCGGTGATCTGCATGCCGTCACCGGAATCCCCCGCGAAGCGGATGACCGCCTGCTCAATCACTTCTTTCTTTTGCTTGGTCAGCGGTGTTTCGGTCAGTGTGGACATGATGATGAAGAACCCCAATGCCCCGTGAATTCTCCTCGCTTCTCCCGGGAGGAGTGCGGTCTCGAGCCGTCTGGAGGGCGTTCCGCGGCCGGTTTTGGGGCCGGCGCGGACTCCCCGAGAGCCCGCAAACTGTAAGCATAGCACATCGAGACGTAAGTCGCGCCGCTTTGTCAGTGCTACACAGGAAGCTGCAGCGGGAAGAAGTTCTGTGGCCGTTTTTCCGGTTAGAACTGCATTCCTCTACGAGATGTGCCATCGGCGAATGGACTTCCGACGCGTGTTGCCGGGACGCCGCGCCGCGACCGCCGTATGAGATCAGATGACTTGACTTGTGCACGACCTGGGAATTAAATCCCGGGGGTCGTC
The DNA here is from genome assembly GCA_041497835.1 of Terriglobia bacterium. GTDB lineage: Bacteria > Acidobacteriota > Terriglobia > Acidiferrales > UBA7541 > Acidiferrum. The sequence goes on along the minus strand of JBGQHF010000023.1, from coordinate 29,699 downwards.
GCCAGCGCGCCGTCGAAGGAGGTAGGTTATGTCGCTCTCTGGAAAACATGCTCTGGTTACTGGAAGCTCGCGTGGGATTGGGAGGGGAATCGCTTTGAAGTTAGCGGAGGAAAAGGTCAAAGTCGCGATCCACTATTTTGAGAACGAAAGTGCCGCCAAGGATACGCTTGCGAAGATCCGGGAGAAAGGTTCGGATGGTTTCATTGTCCAAGCCGACGTTTGCCGCCCGGAGGAGATCACTCGCATGTTCGAGCGCGCTGAGACTGAGTTCGGCAAGCTCGACATTTTTGTATCGAACGCTCGACCTGATCTCCCTGGCTTCTATCGGGGCCCGATGGACATAACGCTGCAGCAATGGGACGTGGCCATCGATTCCCAGGCCAAGGCCTTCCTGGCCGGGGTCCGGGAGGCGAGCCGATTGATGAGGGAGGGAGGGAGAATCATCGCCATCACCTATACTCGAGGGGGACGCACGGGGAGCTGGCAACCCTGGGTTGCGATGGGCTCCGCAAAAGCTGCACTGGACTCCCTCTGTCGTTATTTTGCAGTGGCTCTGGCAAAGCGCGGGATCACAGTCAATGCCATCAGCCCCGGCGGTGTGGAGGACAGCGTTCTGAACACTCTGCCGCCAGAGGCACTGCAGATGATCCGGGCATGGCACGAAGGCGGATGGACACCCATGGGGCGGCTCGGGACCCCGGCGGACATTGGAAACGCCGTGGTTCTCCTCTGTTCGGAAAAAGCGAGTTGGATTACGGGCCAGGTCATCGCTGTCGACGGCGGAGCCTCGCTGATGGACACGGTCCTCCCGCTAGAGCTCCAGCGCGGATAGAACTGGGCCGCGCCGAAACCGAATCCTTTCGGCTCACTTGTCCGGTAAGCCGACTTATCAGGCACTGGCCTCCTCACTTGTCAGCGGAAATCTGGATAGATCTCGTCGGCGATCCAATAGTTTGCCAGAAGAATTGCGAAGAGGGTTCCGAGCAACCAGAGGCTCCAGCGCCGATGCCTCCACACAGTGCTGAAAGATGAGTGCTGCATGGGGATGTCCACGAGATAGGCGGCGCAGTAGCAAACGTTTGCGAGTAGCGCCAGGAAGGCAAGAGGCAGAAGCGAAGACAGCTTCAATGCCGGGCGGAAATGGGGCCAACTCGCTACGAGCCAGGCAACGACGACAGCGGTGAGAGCAAAGTTGTAGAGAAGGCGACGCGGTTCCCAAAAGCGGATGGCATCCGTGAGGAAGCCTCGAAACGGGCCGGATGGTGATTTGCCAAGACCTTGTGATTCACTTGGAGGTGCGGTTTCCATTTGAGAAATCTCTTATCCTCCTTGAGGGCCGATAAGGCTTACGATGAACCGCGGCTTCTATTTGTCAAGTACTTTTCCGCATAAAGTAGAGTCGTACCAGCCACCTAGATCGGTAACGCGCTTACCGGGAATTAGCCCACGACCGCTGTGAGGAAGCGCTTGACGTTCGCCTTGTGTTCGCCTAGACTAAAAGGCGAAAACTCATGTGGCGGGGAATGCAACAAACCGCCGCGCCCCCCGGAGGCGGCTCATGGCCCTGACGAAACGCCAAAAAGAAGTCCTCGATTTTCTCGTCTCCTTCGAGACCAGGCACGGCTATGCGCCGAGCTTCGAAGAAATCGGCAAAGGCCTCAAGCTCACCTCGCTCGCCACTGTCCACAAGCATGTCACCACCCTCGAGAAAAAAGGCTTCATCCGCCGCGGCTATAACCAGAGCCGCTCCATTGAAATTATCCAGTTGCCCAAGTCCGTCAAGGAACAGGTCCTCGATCGCAAAGTGCAGGAACTTCCTCTCGCGGGCCGCATCGCCGCCGGCCGTCCCCTCGAAGCCGTCGAGGATCGAGAAACCATTTCCCTCGGCGATTTCGCGCGCGGCGCCAATTCCTTCGTCCTCCAGGTCAAGGGCAATTCCATGATCGAGGATCACATCATGGACGGTGATTATGTCGTCTGCGAGCAGACCCAGGTGGCCAATCCCGGCGATACCGTCGTCGCCCTCATCGGCGGGGAAGACGCCACGCTCAAGCGCTTCTATCGCGAGCCCGGCTCGAAAATTCGCCTGCAGCCTGCCAATTCCGAAATGCATCCCATCGTCGTGCCGGCTGCCGACGTCAAGATTCAGGGCCGCGTCATCAGCGTCCTGCGCAAGTACTGAACACCCTCGCGAAAATTTCATCTCCTCGCCATACGGCTTTCATCGTCCGCTGGCCCGCCCTCGATAGCCTAGTTACTCTCTGGAACGCGGCGCTCACTCGCGGTTTGCGGTCGCGGGCGCCGCGCACTACAGTGCTGAACACCCCAGCCGGAAATCTGCTTGGGGGTGTCTAATCCCTGGGAGGACCGATGTGGGGAGATAAAAAACCCGGTTCGCCGCAAGCCGCGCAACCGGCTCAGAAGTTTCCGCAAACTACAACTACGCCGCCGAAACCCGCTCCGGCGACTTGGGAGGGAACAACCGCGATGAGCACTGATGCGATGCGTCCAATGGGCGCGACTTCGGACCGCGCCACGGCGCGGCTCGGGGCCAGCCTGCATGTGAAAGGGGAAATCACCGGCAACGAAGATCTCCACGTTGACGGAATCGTGGAAGGACTGATCCAGCTCGATGAGCGCAAGCTCACCGTCGGCGCTTCCGCAAAGGTGACCGCGGATGTCATTGCCCGCGAAGTCGTCGTGTACGGCAACGTAAAGGGCAATGTGCGGGCCAAGGACCGGATCGAGATCAAGAAAGATGGATCGGTCAATGGAGACTTGACCACCGCCCGCATCATGATTGAGGACGGCGCCTACTTCAAAGGCTCCATCGAAATCGACAAGACCTCTGAAAAGGACACGGACAAGAATTCCTTCACTCGCGCCGCCTCGGCTCCCGCTGTTGCGGCCACCGCACCCAAGAGCCTGTAACGTTACTACTGGAACGGCGCGAAGGCTTCCTTCGCGCCGTCTTCCCCTCCGTTTCTGGTTCTTAACTTGACAATTCCCCCTTTTCTTAGTTTAGTGTCCGAGTACTTTCCTCTTCGAGAACTGAGATCGCGCGGCTCCTTCGCTGCTAATGCCCCGCAGCGTACCGCGCAGAGAGAGTGGATCGTTCGATGGGACGTTTCCAGACCCTCGTCCCAGGCGTGGCTATTCTGGTGGCATTTGTGGGTAGCGTGAGCTGTGGCGGGGGACCCGCTCCCAGCATCCAACCGCCGCCTCCCGCGGCGGACTTCTCCCTCGCTGTTTCTCCCAACTCCTTGAGCGTTTCCGCGGGCGCGGCGAGTTCACCCGTCCTGGTTTCCGTCACGGCTCTCAACGGCTTTTCCGGAAACGTCCAGGTGGCTCTTACCGGCCTGCCGGGAGGTGTAACGAGCAGTCCCGCCAGTCCCTTCAGTACTCCTGCTGGGGGCACGCAAAACGTCGTGTTCACCGCCGCCCTCTCCGCGGTCGCCGGGAACTTCACCGTAACGGCCCAGGGAACGAGCGCCGCCCTCTCTCACTCTGCCATCCTGAGCCTCGCCGTTCAGCCGGCCCCGCCACCCTCCTTGCCGCGCACCGCATTTGCCCGAACCGATTCTGTTCCTGCAAGTGACGTTCCGCCGGGCGAGCCGCACCGCCGTCACCTGGCCTACGATTCCCTCCATAAGCGCGTGTTTGTCGCGAATCCCGCGATGAATCGCGTGGAAGTTTTCTCCTCCTCCGATCAATCGCTTGCCGCGCAGATCGCCCTGCCTGCCGCCACGAGCGCGGATATCACCGCGGATGGCGCCACCGTGTATGTCGGTTCCGCGGTGGAACAGATCGCGGCGCTGGACGCGGCCACTCTGACTGTCGCCGCCCGTTATCCGGTCGCAGGCATCGAAGCCTTGCCGAACACGATCTTTAACTTGCCGGTGGAAGTTCTTGCGCTCGCCGGCGGCAAAGCGATGGCGCGGCTGCGGCGGTCCAATTCCCCGATGTCTCTCCTGGCGTTTTGGGATCCGGCGACGAACAGCTTTACCGATCTTACTGCCCGCGCTCCCGCCGTCTTCGGGAATGGCGCGGGCGTGCTCGCGCGCAGCGGCGACCACACAAAGGTGCTCGCCGCCGCGAATGACACCAGCGGATTCGTGGTCCTCTTCAATGCCCTTGGAAACGTTGTGGCCCTTCCCCAGAGTTTGGGAAGCGGCACTATCCCTTTTGCCGCCGCAAACAAGGATGGCACGCGGTTTGCCGTTGTCCTCGCATCCGGGAGCAACACCCGGGTTTTACTGCTCGACGCCTCGCTGACCGTCCTCTTCTCTCATCCGACGCCGAATCCACAGGGTCTCGCCTTTTCCCGCGACGCAAATTTTTTCTACCTCGGCGAAAACACGGATCTGCCCGCGCTCATCTCCGTCCTCGACGGACACGACCTCCACTTCATCGGACAACTGCCCGACACGCGAATCGGCGGACGAAGATCGGAGATCGAAGAGGCCGATGAAACCGGACTGCTGTTCGGAATCACGAACCGCGGTGTCAGTTTCCTGGACGCGGCGAAACCCGGCACGCTCCCCACCGCCACTCCCGTTCTCCCCGTCGTGCCCGCGCTCACTCCCGCGGAAGGGCCGGCCGCTGGCGGCACGCCGACCACAATCACCGGGCAGAATTTCGAATCTTCCGTCCAGGTCACATTCGGCTCCCAGCTCGTGCAGAACGCGGCTGTCTCCGGCGGCACGCAGATTCAGGCCGCCTCTCCGCCAAATGCAGCGAAGGGCCCGGTCAACGTCACTGCCTACTTCCCGAGCGGATGGATTGCCCTGGCGCCCGCGGCATTCAGCTACGGTCCGCAAATACTTCGGGTCACGCCCAACGCGGGGAACAAAGCTGGCGGCGGAATTATCCAAATCTATGGCCACGGATTTGGGAACGACCCCGCCAAGATCGGCGCCACGCTCGGCGGGGCGAACGCCACGGTACAAAGCGTTGATTCCATCGCTGCCCTTGCAACGGCCGGAATTGTTGGCGCGAACTATCCGTTTCCGATCGAGCGCATCACGTTGCAGACTCCGCCCGGCGCCCCCGGCAAGGCGGATATCACCGTCACTTCGCCCGCGGGTACGGCCTCCTCCGTTGCGGCTTTTCAGTATCTGCAGGAAATCCAGGACTACGCACAGCCGGGATTCTACAAGTTTATTCTCTACGACCGTGCGCGCCGGCTCGTCTATCTCAGCAATGTGGATCATGTGGACGTGTTCGATGTGGTGGGAGAGCGGTTCCGCGCCACTGGACTATCCTTGCCGGGCGGGCCGCGGCCGAGCACGCAACTCCGGGGCCTCGCTCTCACGCCGGACGGATCGAAGCTCGTCGTCGCCGATTTCGGAGCGCAAAACGTAGCTGTCTTAAATCCCGACGTGTCCGGAAGCGGCACGACAGTCAGTGTCGGCGGTGTTCCCGGTTTCCTGAATTCCGGCCCCGCGCAAGTCGCCGCGACGAGCACCAGCAAGGTATTCGTCGGGCTGACCGCGGACGGCCCCGGCGGATGCAGCACTTGCCTTGGCCAGTTCGACTTGCTGGCGAGTCCGCCGAGCATCCAGGTGCCGCCTCAGCCGGAAGTTTCAACGCTCACCGGCGCGCCGCTGCTGCAGGGCACGGCGAAGGGCGATCAAGTTTTCCTCGCGTTTGGCTCCGCTCCCGGAGGGCCCGTCGCAGTGTGGCAATCGGTGACTGATCATTTCACCGCTTCCGCGGGGAATGCGCCGACCGCCGATCTGGGCGCCGCGGCGGACGGAACGATCTTTGCCGTCCGCGCCAACGGAGGAACGCAGTTGCGTGGCGCCGACCTTATCCTCTCTGCCATCCCCGCCACGCCGGAATTGGCCACTGTGCCCGGCCGCGTTGCGGTCCCCGGCGCCACCCTGCATCCCAGCGGCGCATTGCTGTACGAGCCATTCCTCACGGGACCTCCGGGCACGCCCGGCGTGCGAGGTGGAGTGGATATTTCGGATGTGCGCACCGGAGCGCTTCGCCTGCGGATTCTCCTCTCGCAGCCGCTCGCGACAGACGTGGATGGGTTGCACGGAAGCTTTTTCACCACCGACGACACCGGGACGAAGCTCTTCGCCCTCACGACGAAGGGCCTCACCGTCGTTGAGCTCGCGAGCGTGCCGCTGAGTATTGGAACCGTGTCGCCGGCGGCGGGCCCCGCGGCGGGCGGTACCCAGATCACCATTCGCGGGAGCGGCTTCCAGAACGGCGTGAAGGTGGCGATTGGCGGCGTGGCGGCGAGCGTAACGATTGTGGATGCCGGCACATTGCGTGTCGCAACACCCGCGCTGAAATCCGGCGCGCAGCAAATCACCGTGACCAATCCGGACGGTGAAACCGTCACCCTCGACGCGGCATTCACCGCAAATTGAGATTTCTTGAGGGCCCGCCTGGCGCCGCGTTACGCCCGAAGGTAATCGGGCTTCCAGTTCTTGATGAGCTGCTTGATCGCCTTGCGCTCGTTCAGTTTTTCGTCCAGCACCTTGCGAGCGAGCCCGGGAAGCTCATCATCGCTGGCGAAGCGCAGCGAGACTAGCTGGTTCACCGTGAACTCCCCGATGCGCGGCTTTAGATCGGCGGGGAGCAACCGTTCGTACCGAAGGCGCTCCTCGAGACGGATGACGCGGTCCTGCACCGTCAGCGCAAAGATTCGCGCACAGAAAAAGAGCACGATGAGCGCGGCCGCCACCAGCAGCGAGACGAAGGCGTCCAGGGAATAGCCCGCTTGCTTCCAGCGATAGATCGACCACCCGAAATTGATAAGGAACACGCCGAAAACAAAGATGTGGTACGCGGGAACGTACCTCGCGTGATTCGCAAAATTCTGTTGTGGTTCGCTCATGACGGGTGCTCCTGTGTCGTGAATGGCCGCGAAATCGCAGGAATTGTAACAGAATGGCCCCTCGCGCCCGGAATCGGGAACAGAGCGTGGGAGACCCCGAGACCTTTTTTCATTCGGTGCATCCAATGGGCAGGTGACAAAGGAGGAGGGAGCGATGGCGAAGGCGATGTGGAGCGGCAAGGTGATTGCCGAGAGCGATCAATGCGTCGTGGTGGAAGGGAATCAATATTTTCCGGCCGACGCGGCGAATAAAGATTTTCTGCGCGAGAGCAGCTACACGACGATATGCCCGTGGAAGGGCGTGGCGCACTACTACCACGTGGAAGTGGACGGCGCGCGCAACGAGAATGCCGCGTGGTATTACCCCGATCCCAAGCCCGCGGCGGCGGAGATCAAAGGACGCATTGCGTTCTGGCGCGGTGTGAGAGTCGAAGCGTGATTCCGCAGCGACCTATTGGGCCAAATCATTCCTGAAGACTTCGCCGTTCTTCATGACGAAGCGGACCTTTCCTAATTCGTTGATGTCCTTGAGCGGATCGCCCGCGACGCCAATCACGTCCGCGTAAGCGCCCGCGGCGACGACGCCCAGATCGCCTTTTCTGTCGAGCATGTCCGCCGCGCGCGACGTGGCGGACTTGATGGCGTCCATCGGCGCCATCCCCCGCTTCGTCATTTGGTAAAATTCCTGCGCGATGGGCTGGTCCCACGGGATGCCGCCCATGTCCGTGCCATAGACGATTCTCACGCCGGCCTTCAACGCCTTCGCGAACGAGATATCATGCACGGCGGTGCGGGCGCGGTCGCGCTTTCCGGCGGGCGTGTCCGCGGGCGCCCAGTCGTTGTAGTAGGGCGAAATCGTGGGGCAGTACCATGTGCCCTGGCGGACCATCTGCTCGATTTGCGCGTCGCTGATCTCGAGCCCGTGCTCGATGGAGTCGCAGCCGCCGTCGAGCGCGCGCTGCATGCCGATCCCGTTGTAGGCGTGGCAGGCGACTTTCCTTCCCCAGCCGTGGACTTCATCCACGATGGCCTTCAACTCTTCCAACGTCAGCGTGGGCTGCGAGACGAGATGTCCTTCTTTGTCCACCCACGAGCGGTGCGTCATATAGACCTTGATCCAGTCGGCGCCGTGCTCCAACTGTTCGCGCGCGGCCTTGCGCGCCTCCACGGGGCCGTCCACGATCTGCGCGCCCTTGGGCATGATGAGTTCCGGCGCGTAGCCCTCCAGGTTGTAGCCGCCGGTCGTGGAGATGGCGCGCGTGGAAACGAACAGGCGCGGGCCCGGGATGGTGCCTTCTTCGATGGCCTGCTTGATTTCGACGTCGCCGTAGCCCGCGCCTTCGGTTTCTACGTCGCGGAGCGCGGTGAAGCCTTGTTCGAGGGCGCGGCGGGCGGCCACGGTCGCGCGCGCGGCGCGCAGGGCGATGCCGGCAAAAAGGATGTTGGCGTCGTAGCCGCCCTTGGCGGGCTCTTCGCCCCACAGAAAGATGTGGGTGTGCGAATCAATCAGCCCGGGAAGAACGGTGGCGTTCGAAAGGTCGATCACTTTCGCGTCCGCGGGAATCGCGGCGGAAGCGTCGGCAACTTTTTCGATGCGATTGCCGCGGACAAAAATGAGCTGGTTCCTGCGCGGGGCGTCGCTCGCGCCGTCAATGAGCGTGCCGGCTTTGATGACCGTGAGGGATGCAGCGGAAGGAGAGGAGGCAGAGAATTGCGCGCAAGCCGGTACGGTGAAAAAAGTAAAGCTGACGAACAAGACGAGCGCGACGAAAGCAGCATATCGTGGGCGAAACATCGGTTTCCTCCGGGTCTTGGGTAGACGAGAGTAGACACTTCTACTTCGAGCGGGGAGGAAAAGCAAGGAGCGCGGTGCAGCCTCCCGCGTCAAGCTCAGGCCGCTGGCATTACTGGCAGGGCTCTGCAAGGGGAGATGATGATGCAGCGGTCACACATTGCGCCGAAATCATTGCCGGACCGCCGGGGAGAGTTCACACTGCAAAGAGCAGGCAGGGGGTAGCGGATAATTCTTCTTCCCTTGTCCAGGATGTTTTTCTCAAGTTCAGCGCGTGGGGTGCTGATGTGAATGATTTGCCTTTTCCGAATCGCCGAGAGGTGCCGCGCTATCCCCTGATCGCCAGCGCGGAAGAGACGGACATTGTTTCCAACGCCCGCCTCAATGCGCGCGTTTCCGAAATCAGCATGAAAGGTTGTTACCTCGATACGTTGAACCCTTTCCCGGAGGGCATGCAAATCCGGCTGAAAATTACGCATGGCGGCGCTACCTTCACCACGCTGGCCAAAGTGATCTACTCGCAAGCGAACATGGGGATGGGGGTTGCCTTCACCGCCCTGGAGCCGGACCAGAAGGAAGTCCTCTTGAAATGGCTCGGGGACCAGAGCGGCCAGTAGCGCGGCGGGACGTTAATAGTTCGCGCGGCGCATCACGCCCTAAATCAACAAGCCTTCTCCATTCACACAGCCGGCTGCGCTTCTACTTGAGCGCAGCCGGCAATTTTTTTGGGCAGGGCCCGCACGGCGGGGGCCAGCCGAGCCGGAAGAGGAATCGGGACCCGCTAGATAAGGTTGATGCGCTTGGCGTGGTCTGTCAGCTCGTCGCGGAAGCCGGGGTGCGCAATGCTGATGAGGAGTTGGGCGCGCTCACTGGTGGAGCGGCCGCGGAGGTTGACGCAGCCGTACTCGGTGACAATTTGCTCGACGTCCATGCGCGTGTCTGTGGCCATCTCCACCCGCGGCACTATGCAGGAGAGCTTTCCGTTCTTTGCCGTGGACTTGAGTGCGATGAAGGATTTACCGCCGCGCGAGAGCGAAGCGCCCTTGACGAAGTCGAACTGCCCGCCGGAACCGCTGTACTGACGCCCACCAATGAATTCGGCGTTCACCTGGCCGTAGAGGTCGATCTCGATGGCGGTGTTGACGGAGACAAGATTATCGTGCGCCGCGATGACGCGGATGTCGTTCACGTAGGAGGAGGCGTAGCTTTCCATCGCCGGATTGTCGTTCATGAAGGCGTACATGTCCGTGTCGCCCATGGCGAAGGTGAAGACGTGTTTGTGCCGATGCAGAGTCTTCTTACGGCCGCTGACGACGCCGCGGCGAATCAGAGGCACGAACGGCGTGCTGAAGAGCTCCGAGTGGATGCCCAGGTCATTGTGGTGCATGAGGTGGCGGCTGACGGCGGTCGGCAGATTTCCGATTCCCAGCTGCAGCGTGGCGCCGTTGGGAATCATCTCGGCAATGGTCTTGCCGATGGTGAGGGAGTTTGCATCCGGCTCGCGGCTGGGGAATTCCTGAAGAGCCGCGTGGTTTTCGACGATGGCGTGGACTTCGGAAATGTGAACCAGGGAATCGCCGAAGACACGAGGCATGTTGCGGTTGACTTCGACGACGGCGCGGTCGCAGTGGCGCAGGACCGTGGAGGCGTAGTCGTTGTTCGTGCCCAGGCTGAAATGGCCCGATGCGTCCATCGGCGACACAGTGACGAGGAAGGTGTTGACGTGCACGGCTTCGGTGAGGGCGCGTGGAATCTGGCTGAAATTGCAGGGAACGTAGCTCAGGTGTTTTCGCCCTTCGGCGATGCCGCGCTCGATCATGTGGCGGTCGGGTTCGCCGATGAAGAAGTTGCGTGCTTCAATCTTGTCCAGCACGTCCGGCTGAATGAGCGATTCGCCCATGGCCTTCATGGCATGTTGGTAGTAAAGGATCAGATTCTTCAGCGAGCCGGAGCGAATGCGGTCCGCAACCGCGCGTGTGAGAGCCGGTGGAGCGCCGACTCCCAGCGCGACGCACAGGACGCTGCCATCCGGGATGGTCTCTGCGGCGATGGCGGACGAGGTGAGTTTGTGCGTGTAGTCCGACTGTAGGGTCATGACGATCCTCGCTGCTACAAATCATAAGGCGAAATGCGGGCGGACTGAAGTCCGCCCCTGCACTAAGAAAAAAGCTATCGCGGGAAGACCGGGTGCAGCGAAGATTCTTCAGACGGTGGCGGAACTCGCTGTGGGGAGGTCCCTGCCGGCCAGCGCTCTTGCGGCGCGGTAGCGGACCAGGAGAAGCGTGAGGTCGTCGGCCTGGTTGGCGCCGCGGACGAAATTCTGAACCGACTCCAGGATGCTGCTCTGGATCTCATCCAGGGGCGCGTCCTGTTTGCCGGAGAGTACTTCGAGGAGACGCGGGACCCCGTAGAGCTTGTCCTCCGGGTCCATGGCTTCGGTGACTCCGTCGCTGAAAAGGACGACCGTATCGTTGGGCTCGAGCTTCATGCGGGCGCAGACGTATTCGGCTTCCGGAACGAGGCCGACGGGGAAGGAGCCTTCGGTGAAGGGCGCTTCGGCTTTGCCGCCGCGGATGAGCACCGGAGAAGGGTGGCCTGCGTTGATGAATTCGAGGTGGCCGTCGCGGTCGAGGATGCCGAAAAACATGGTGGCGTAGCGGCCCACTTCGGAATGCTCGCAGAGGAAACGATTGATGTGGTTGAACACGCGAGCGGGATCGGCGCCGAGGGTCATGCCGGAGAGCGCGCCCTGTAGCATGGTGGTGAGCAGGGCGGCGCCGAGCCCTTTGCCGCTGACGTCCGCGATTAGAAACGCCGTGCGATCGTCACTCATGGGAAATACGTCGAAATAGTCGCCGCCCACGGTGAGACACGGAAAATTGATGCCCGTGACCGTGAGGTGAGGATAGTCCTGGAATCCGTGCGGGAGGAGCGCCTGCTGGATATCGCGGGCGATGCCGATCTCTTGTTCCATGCGCTGGCGCTCGCGTTCGCGCTCGACGAGCCGCGCATTGTCCAGGATGCTGGCGGCCTCGAGTGAGAGCGCGTCGAGGATCTGGCGGTCGAGTTTGGTGAAAGCGGAAGGGCGCGTGCTGTCCAGATAGACGACGCCGAGAAAAGCCGTGTCGCGCGGCGCCGCGGCGGACTCCTCCGTGTTGGCACGGCCTCTCGCGTAGAGCGGGATCACGGCGACGGAGCGGAGCCGCTGCGCGACGATGCTCTGCGCCTCCTGCAGGTCCACGCCGGCCTGCGCGAGATCTTCCGTAATGATGCTGGCGCGCTGCTGGAGTGCTTGGCGCACGGCAGTTTGGCTCGGCGAGATGCCCTCCGGTGAAAGGCGTCCTCCGCCTCGCCGGCGAGCGAGCTGGACGCGCAGCGGCCCCGAAATGCCGGATGCCCCGGTGACCAGGAGCAAACCGCGGTCGGCGTCGGTGACGGAAATGGCTTGATCGAGCATCGTGCCGAGGACGAAATCGAGCGGGCGCTGCGAGTGCAGAAGGGTCATCGCCTCCAGAAACAGATTGAGCTTGTGCAGACCTCCTGTGCTGTGCTCGGTTGACGTCATCCTCTCGATGCGAGTAAGCAAATTCGGGATTTCTTCCTGGACCGCGGAGGAGCGGAAGAGAATCTCGTAGGAATCTTCGATGCCAAAGGTGACCGAGTCGCCGTCGGAGAGCTCGCGGTTGTCGATCTTCGCGCCGTTGACGAAGAGGCCGCGGCGCTGGCCGCGGTCTTCCAGGTAAAAACGCCCGCCCTCGAAGACAATGGCCGCGCACTCCCGCGAGATGCGCCGGTCCGTGAGTTGCAGATGATTGCCGGTCTCTGCGCCGCGCCCGATCAGAAAAGGGGACTGCGTGACGCGCACAAATCGCCGGGCGCCGTCGGGAGAGATCACTTCCAGAGTCGCGTCGGGGATGATCTGCGTATCGGCCATGGGCGGTGACCGCGTGGGATTCTAACACGCCGCGGCACGCGTGGATGACCCGCCGAATTTGCTTGCGGCAGGAAGGGCGTCACCGGACAATTCAGACGAGTCGAACGTTTACATTCTTCCGAGCACATCAATGACCATCGGTCCGTTCTACGCGGGAAAACTCATGGCCGTCTGGCTTGTCGGCGCGGGACACCAAGATCCGGTGGTACCGATTCTTCTCGCGCTCGTGTTCCTCACCCTGGGAGCAGCTCTCGGCGGCCGGCTGATGAACTGGCTGAAGCAGCCGCCGGTCCTGGGCGAATTGTTGGTAGGGCTCATCGCGGGGAATCTCGCGTACGCATTGGGTAGTCCGTGGCTCACGGTGCTGCGCGAAGGAGACATGCTGCGTCGCATCGCGGATATGGCGCTGGCGACCAACATCAATCTTTCGCAGGCAGCGCTCCAACTCCTGCCGGCTGGGGCGCACGCGGAACGCGTGGTCGCGGCGCTCGCGCGGCCAGAAGGTCCGAGCTACTTGACGTTATATTCTTTCGTGGATCTGCTGTCGCGCATCGCGATACTGGTTTTGTTGTTCCTGGTCGGACTGGAAACGAGTTTTGGGGAGATGCGGCGCGTCGGGCGCACTGCGCTATGGGTTGCGGTCATCGGAATTCTCGCCCCGATGGCTCTAGGGATGGGCACGATGAAGTTGATCCATCCGGATTCGGCCCTCGCGCGAGATTTGTTCATCGGCGGCATTTTGACCGCCACGAGCGTGGGCATCACGGCGCGCGTGCTGCGTGACCTGGACCAGGCACAAGGTGACGAGGGGCGAGTCATCCTGGGAGCGGCCGTGCTCGATGACGTGCTGAGCTTTATCGTGCTGGCCGTGGTCAGCGGCCTCGTGGTCAGCGGTGCCGTGAGCGTCTGGAGCATTGCCGGAATTACCCTGAAAGCCGCTGTGTTTCTTGCCGGGGCGATCGGAATCGGTGTGTGGATAACACCGCGCATCGTGCGGCGGCTTGGCGGTGCGGGTATCCAGAATTTCAAGCTGCTCTTCGGGTGGAGCTTCGCCTTCCTGCTCGCATGGCTGGCGAACGCGGCGGGGCTGGCGACAATCGTAGGGGCGTTCGCGGCAGGGATGATCCTGAATCATTTTTTCGACCGGGAGCTGGAAGGGATGTCGCTCCGGGAATTGCTTTCACCGGTTGAGTCGCTCATCGTGCCGCTGTTTTTCGTTTGGATGGGAATCCAGGTGAAGCTGGAGACTCTGGCCGATGCAAAAGTGCTGTGGGCCGGACTGGCCCTCACCGCGGTGGCGATTCTCGGGAAGCTTGCGGCAGGATGGGGGTGTCCGAAAGGGATGAACCGGCTCGCGGTAGGCATTGGGATGATGCCGCGCGGGGAAGTGGGCCTGATTTTTGCGGGCGTCGGGAAGAGCCTCGGGGTGGTGGATGACGGGCTGTTTTCCGCGGTGGTGATGCTCGTGATGGTGACGACGCTGCTCGCGCCGCTGCTGCTGCGGTGGCGGCTGGGCGAACACCCGGCGTGATAAGAAAAAGCAGCCGCCAGGACACAAAGCAGACGGACCCCTCTCCCTCGGCCTGGGTTGCGGCAGGGGGCATGACTGAGTGCAAAGAGACTAGCGGGCTGTGCCCGTGGAGGCGAGGCGGCGGTCCACGTAATCCGCGAGGTAGGCATCGAAGACCTCGCCCAGCTTCCGGGTAACCGGTCCCGGCGCGGCGGCGATCCTGTTGCCGGCGATCTCACCGACTCCGATGAGGTTGCGATTTGTGGAGGAGATGAACACTTCGTCCGCGGAGAAGAGATCTTCGGGCCGCAGCGTTTGCTCCACAATCGGCACACCTACTTCGGGAGCGATTTCGAACAACACTCCGCGCGTGATTCCTTCGAGACACCCGGAGCTGAGCGGCGGCGTAAGCACTTTTTCACCTTTCACCGCGAAAATGTTGGCCGCGGTGCATTCCGCCACTTCGCCGCGCTCGTTCAACAGGACGGCTTCGTCGAATCCATCGCGCTGGGCTTCCGCGACGGACCAGACGTTGTTCAACCAGGAGATGCTCTTGACACCGGCGAGCGGAGAAGCAGCGTGGCGGGCGTGCTCCCGTAGGGCCAGGCGGACAGGTTCGCGATATTCCGGAAGTCCTGCGCTGTAAATGATCAGGTCCACCTGCGGGTGCGGCTCCTCGCTTTGCCAGAAGCCCACTTTGTTATAGACGAGATAGATGCGCGCGGAGCCGTCGGTCACCTCATTGGCGCGAATGACTTCGTGAAGATGGACACGCACTTTGGCGGCGGAGTAGGTCAGGGGTATGCGCACGATGGCCGCGTCTTTCTCCAGGCGGCGCCAGTGCCGCTCGTACGCAAAGGCTTCGCCGCGAGATATGCGTAGAGTCGTAAAAATACCCCACCCGCAAATCAGACCGGCCTGGCCGGGCGATAGGCGCACCTCCTCGATGGGCAGAACCTGGTCATTGTGAAAAATATTGTGGTGGATCACGCCAGTTCCTCGCTCGCGGCGCCGCCTGCGCTCGGTATCATTCTACCGGAGTTTTGGCGGGAAGAGGCGGATCGGCAGGAATGCGGCAGAGGGGCTCGGGCGGATGCCCGGATTGCACATTTTTGACTTGACACGCATGCTCGTGTGCATTAGACAGTCTGGTGGAAATAGCCTGCCTGCGTGCAAAGAGGTCACCGATGCCCACCTCAAGACGCGACTTCCTGAAGATTACGGCGATCGGCGGCGCTGCGGCCACTGTTCTCGGTTTCGATCTGGCCCCGGCCTACGCCCAGCTTCGCGCGCTAAAGATTGCGCGCGCCACCGAAACGCGCTCCACCTGTCCGTACTGTGCCGTGAGCTGCGGCGTGATTATTTACACCATCGGCGACAAGGCCAAAAACGTGACGCCGCAAGTGCTGCACGTCGAGGGCGACCCCGACCACCCGATCAACCGCGGAACCCTCTGCCCCAAGGGCGCGTCGCTCATGCAGGACATCGTAAACGAACGCCGGCTCCTTAAACCCGAGGTTCGCCGCCCCGGATCAGATCACTGGGAGGACATCTCCTGGAACGACGCCATCAATGAGATCGGGGGCTGGATCAAAAAGACCCGCGACGCGACGTTTATCGAGAAAGATGCTAAGGGAAACACCGTCAATCGCTGCGAGAGCATCGCCTGGGCCGGCGGCTGCACGGACACAAACGAATTTAATTTCCTCGCCGTCAAGACCATGCGCAGCCTGGGAGTCGTACACTTAGAAAACCAGGCCAGAGTTTGACACGGCCCCACGGTCTCAAGTTTGGGACCAACATTCGGACGCGGGGCGATGACGAACGGTTGGGTGGACATCCGCAATTCCGACATGATGCTGATCATGGGTGGAAATCCGGCGGAAAACCATCCCTGTGGATTCAAGTGGGCTCTCGAAGCCAAGCGCAACCGGAACGCAAAGATTATTTCCGTTGACCCGCGCTTCACGCGCACTTCCGCGGTTGCCGACCTCTACTGTCAACTCCGGGCCGGTACGGATATTGCCTTTCTGGGCGGCATGATCCGCTACGCGATCGAAAACAACAGTATCGCCCACGACTACCTCGTCAATTACACCAACGCTGCCTTTATCGTGAAGGACGGCTTCAAGCTGCCCGAAGATGGCCTCTACTCCGGCTTCGATTCCGCCACGCAGGTGTACGACAAATCCACCTGGAACTACGAAGAGGGTGGAGACATGAGCGGGAAGGCCGACCATCCGGCCCCTGCCCATGCGGCAAAGCCTGCGCCAGTGCCGCCCGGAGGAAAGCCTGCGCCTCCGCCTTCCCTGCCGCCGAACGTGGCCTATGACCTCACTTTGCAGCATCCCCGCTGTGTTTTCCAATTACTGCGAAAGCAGTACTCGCGCTATACGCCGGAGATGGTCGAGCGCATCACCGGCGCCCCCAAGGACCAGTTCCTGAAAGTGGCCGACCTGTTCACGTCGATCCGTAAGGATGGGGACACGAAAAAGGTCGCGACGGTCATCTACGCACTCGGCTGGACCCAGCACACCTACGGTTCGCAGAACATCCGCACGGCCGCCATGCTGCAGCTCCTGCTTGGCAACATCGGCCGTGCCGGCGGAGGCATGAACGCCCTCCGCGGACATTCCAACATTCAGGGCGCCACCGACATGGCCGGCATCTTCGACAATCTGCCGGGCTACCTCAAAGTTCCGGTCCCTGCGGACGAGAACTTCGCGGCCTACCTCAAGAGAATCACTCCCACATCTGCGAAGCCCAAACCTTGGGATTCTTTCAACTATTGGTCAAACACTCCGAAATTCGCGACCTCTTTCCTGAAGGCTCTCTACGGCGACGCCGCCACCAAGCAGACAGACTGGGCCTTCGCCTATCTGCCTAAGGTGGACCGTAATTATTCCTGGGCCAACATCTGGGACAACATGTACAAGGGCGTAGTCAAGGGCATGCTCGCCTTTGGCATGAATGGCGTCGCCATCGGTCCCGACACCAAGAAGAATATCGAAGCCCTGAAAAAGTCCGATTGGCTGGTCGTCGGCGAAATCTATCCCGACGAAACCAGCGAGTTCTGGAAGGCCCCGGGCACCACAGCCGAGGACATGAAGAAGATCAACACCACTGTTTATCGTCTGCCCTGCGCGGGCTTCGCGGAAAAGGACGGGAGCTTCACAAACTCGGCGCGCTGGCTGCAATGGAAGGGCGCAGCGCTGCCTCCACCGGGGCTTTGCCGCCTGGACCAGGACATTCTTGCGCAGATCTTCCTGAAAGTGCGCGAGCTTTACCAAAAGGAACCCGGGAAGTTCCCGGATCCGATCCTCAAGCTGACCTGGGCCTACACCGACCCGCAGCATCCGTCCCTCGGCGAGGTTTTGAAGGAGATTAGCGGCAAGGCGCTGGCGGATCTCAAGGACGACAAGACCGGCCAGGAAATCAAGACCGGGCAGCAGTTGCCCGGATTTGCCTGGCTCAAGGACGATGGCACCACGAGTTCCGGCAACTGGCTGTATTGCGGTTCCTGGACGGAGGCGGGCAACCTGACTGCGCGGAGAGCCGTGGACGATCCCTCCGGGCTTGGAATCTTCCCCGGGTGGGCATGGTCATGGCCCATGAACCGCCGGGTGATGTACAACCGTGCTTCCTGCGATCCGGCCGGCAAGCCCTGGGATGCTTCCCGACGCCAGGTCTGGTGGAGCGAGGCGGCCCAGAAGTGGGTTGGCAACGACGTACCGGACTTCAAAGCGGACTCAAATCCCAAGGATCACATGGGCCCCTTCATCATGACCCCCGAGGGCATTGGGCGGCTCTTCGTGCCGCTGACTGGCATGGCGGAAGGGCCGTTCCCCGAGCACTATGAACCAATCGAAAGCCCCGTCGAAAACCTGCTCCATCCGGCGCGCTCCAGCAACCCCGTCGTCAAGAAATTCTCAACTCCATACGACAAGTACGCCGGGCCGAAGGACGGCTTCAACGTGGTCTGTACGACCTACCGGCTCACCGAGCACTACCACTACTGGACCAAGAACAATCCCGTAAACGTTCAACTCGTTCCGGAGCCCTTCGTCGAAATCTCCCGTGAATACGCTGCGGAGCTCGGCTTGAAGGGCGGCGAGAAGCTGAAGGTCAGCAGCATTCGCGGCTTCTACATCGCCAAGGCGATGGTGACCAGCCGTCTCAAGCCACTGAAGATGGACGGCAAGGTGGTTCATCAAATTGGCATTCCCATCCACTGGGGTTACCGCGGCATCGCGGAAGACGCAGGCAAGACGGCACTGACCCCCATCAACATGATTACCCCTGTCGTGATTGATCCCAACGCGCACACGCCGGAGTTCAAGGCGTTTCTCGTGAAAGTCGAGAGGGCATAGGGGGCGCTATGGGACAAGCCACACTTGAAATCCAAAGGATCTCCGGACACGCTGGGTCGGCCCCCGGCGCGGGGACCCAGCGGGCCCTGGAAGTCTGCAAGCTCATCGACACCACCACGTGCATCGGGTGCAAGGCCTGCGAAGTCGCTTGCCTCGAGTGGAACGGTCTGCCATACCGCGAGACGGTCTTCGACAACACCTACCAAACGATGCCGGAGACTACCTGGGACTTCTGGAACCTCATCAAGTTCGACGAGCACACCACCGAAGACGGCACGTTCATGTGGCTGATGCGCAAGGATCAGTGCATGCATTGTGCCGAGCCGGGCTGCTTGGTGGCGTGCCCCGCGGACGGCGCCATCGTGCAATACGCCAACGGCATCGTGGACTTCCAGCAGGACAAGTGCATCGGCTGCGGCTATTGCATCGCGGGATGCCCGTTTAATATTCCGAAGTTCAACTCGCGCACGAAAAAAGTCTTCAAGTGCACGCTGTGCTCGGACCGTGTGGAACAGGGCTTGGAGCCGGCGTGCATCAAGGCGTGTCCGACCGGGTGCCTCCATTTCGGCACGAAGGACGACATGAAGGTTCTGGCCGCAAGCCGCGCGAAGCAGTTGCGCGAACATTCCGGGTACAAAAACGCGGGCGTGTACGATCCGGCGGGAGTGGGCGGCGCGCACGTCATTTATGTTTTGCATGACGCGACGCAACCGGAGCTGTACGGCGGATTGCCGGCGAATCCCACGATTCCGTGGTCGGTGCAGTTCTGGAAGTCCCCGCTGAAATGGCTCGGGAATCTGGCCATTGTGGGCGGGCTTATCGGCGTGACGCTGCACTATCTGCGCTTCGGCCCCAAGGTCGTGGAAGAGGCGGAAGGGAATTCCAAAGGAGCAAAGCCGTGAGAGGAGCGGAAGCAACCCTGAGCACGCACGCCGGCGAGCCGCGCGGCGACCGCATCCTGCGCTACACCTTTGCCGAGCGGGTGAATCATTGGGTCGCGGGTCTCACCTATCTGTATCTGTTGTTGACGGGGCTGGCTTTCTGGTCGCCTTATCTGTTCTGGATGGTGATTCTTGTTGGCGGCGGCCCGTCGGCGCGCTTCTGGCATCCGTGGATCGGATTGCTCTTCACCGCATCGGTCCTCCGGATGTATGGCGTTTGGCGCGAAGACATGCAAACGACAAGAGAGGACTTGGCGTGGAAGGAAGACATCCGGCATTACATCCGGAACGAAGATGAGAATCTTCCGCCCATTGGCCGGTTCAACTGGGGGCAGAAGCAATTCTTCTGGGTGACGCTGTATGGAACGATCGGGCTCCTCCTGTCCGGTCTCGCGATGTGGCTCGTGGACGATATCTCCTGGGGCTGGCGCTACGTCCGCTATGCCGCCGTGCTGATCCACGCGGTTTCCGCGCTGGTAACCATCGGAGCGTTCATCATCCATGTGTACATGGGCACGGCGATGGTTCGCGGGGGGTTCAGTTCCATCATCCGCGGGGAAGTCTCCACGGATTGGGCCAAGATGCACCACCGCCTGTGGTATGAGAAGGTGACGCGCGGAAAAGCTGGTCCGGCCGCGAGGAAATGACCGCGGCGGTATGGGACGCGCGCATCCGGCGCGCGGAAGAGCTTGCCGGGAAGTTTGCCTTTGCGCGGGAGATCCTGAGCTTCTACTCGGTCATTGCGCGGTTTCAAAAAAGCCTTCATGAATCCTTGACGGCGCGGCGCGCGGCGCAGTCCGCGCAGGCGGTGCTGCGCGGGCCGCTGGATTTTTCCCTCCTGGCGCCGAAATTTCCCGAATTCCTGACGATTGTGGAGGTCGCTGCGCCGGCGCCGCTGGCGGAGTTTGCGCGCGGGTTGAGAGAGGCCGGCGCCGCCGAGTGGGAGTCCCTGCTCGCCGCGTACTGGGAAAAAGGCGGGCGGTTCGAGCCGGTGCTGGAGGAGCGCGCCACGTTTTGCGCGCGGGCGTTCTTGCAGCCGTACGCGGAGTTGCTGGCCACGGCGCCCCTGCCGTTGCTGGCCACGCGGCCCGTCTGCCCGCGGTGCGAAGCCATGCCGGTCCTGGGTGTGCTGCGGCCGGAGGGCGACGGCGGACGCCGCGCCCTGCTGTGTTCGTTCTGCTCGACGGAGTGGGACTACCGCCGCATCGTGTGCCCGTCGTGCGGCGAGGTAGACGAAAAAAAGCTCGGCTTTTACTCGGCCAAGGAGTTCGACTACATCCGCGTGGAGGCCTGCGACACCTGTAAGACCTACAGCAACACGGTGGATATGACGAAAAACGGCCTTGCTGTGCCGCTGGTGGATGAACTGGCGGCGGTTCCCCTGAGCCTGTGGGCCAGGGAGCAGGGCTACACGAAGCTCACCCCGAACCTGCTGGGGCTGTAGGCGGAGCTCGGTATCATTCAGAAGAGTGACCGGTCGAAAGTCCTTACCTTTGGCAAGGCCAAGAGCGGGACTCCCCCCTCCCCCCATGAAACGCGTAAGAATGGCAAACAAAGGAGTTAATGCGCAAAAACGCGCATTTTCTGCGCTCTGGGAGGGCGCGCGGGAGACAAAGGAGGGACTTGGAAGAGGCGAAGAAGCGGGGTGCGGGGAAAAATCGCGGTGGGAACAGAGTGCTTGCCGGGGGTGAGTGCTAGGTGTCACGGCCCAGGGTAGCACGGAACAGTACCTCTGTCAATAGATTACTTTAGGGTACTAGGTTCGAACGATTTGTGATGGTACTTTCGAAAGGCCGAGATCCTTCGGCTCGTCCGCCACGGCGGACTCGCTCAGGATGACTATCCTCATCGGATAGTCAGATTCGAACGGAGAAGGGTAGTACTTTCGAACGGCCCCACTCGCAAAAAGGGCGAGTGGAGCACGCCGCGGCATGGAAACCGCGTACATATGATATAGTATGTACAGATATGTAGGTACAGGAATGCGCTTCGAGTGGGACGAGAGGAAAAATCGCGGGAATCGAGCGAAGCATAACGTGAGCTTCGAGACGGCAACGCTGGTGTTCGAGGACCCGCGCGCCATCAGCGTGCTGGAGCGGATCGAAGAAGGGGAGGAGCGCTGGCAGACATTGGGAATGGCGGGCGGAGTCGTGGTATTGCTGGTGGCGCATGCATGGCGTGAGGATGGCGGAGAGGAACGGATACGGATTATTTCGGCGCGGAAGGCAACGCCGCGGGAAAGGAAGGTCTATGAAGAAGGCATCTAGGAAACAAGCGAAAGAGCTGGCAGCGCTGGCGCGCCTGCCGGATGAAAAAATCGATTTGACGGATGTGCCGGAAGTGCGGGAATGGGCAGGGGCGGTGGTGGGGAAATTCTACCGGCCGATCAAGAGAGCGGTGACGATTCGCGTGGATGCGGATGTACTGGCGTGGCTGAAGCGGCAGGGGAGAGGTTATCAGACCAGGATCAACAAGCTGCTGCGTAACGCGATGGAAGGAAAGAGGCGGAGCCGAGGCTAGATGAAGGGAACCCACCCTTGCAAAACTCGCAAGGAAGGATGGACCACCCATATCCTTGTTGGCGCGTTAAGGGGCGGCCTCCTGCCCGATTGAGTGGCAGGAACTTAGAGTGTGCCACCCGCCAATAGCGATCTGGAAGTATGACGCTCTCCGATAAGCGCGAAAGTTCGTGCTTACTCGTGCAGTACGACACTCAAGAGAGAGGTGTTGATCTGAAGACCGCCGTTGTATTTGATGAAACCCAGGTTCCTGAACTTGTTCATGAAAAAATTGACCCGCGAGCGTGTTGTCCCGATCATTTCCGCCAGCGTTTCTTGCGATACTTTGGGGAGGACTCCGTGGGGGTGGTCCTCATTACCGTAACGGGCAAGCAATAGCAGAGTGCGGGCGAGCCGCTTCTCGCTGGAGTTGAATAGCTGATCGACCAAGTCTTCCTCAATTCGGATGTTCCTGGCCAGCATATGAGAGATGAAGACGTCAGAGAACGCATGTTCAGCGCGCAGCACGCGCATCATCTCGTTTTTTTCAATGAATAGCAGTGACGTGGGTACAATCGCGGTGGCCGTCCCCATGCAAACCGACTGACCTGCCAGGCATCCCTCACCAAAAAAATCGCCCGGTCCCAACATCGCCACAACCGCCTCTTTGCCGACTTCATTTACCACCGAGAGCTTCACGCCCCCTTCTTGAATGTATTTCACACCCTTGGTGGGCTCACCTTGAGAATAAATCTTCTCAGATTTCCGAAACTTTACAATTCTCCGTGCCACGCCGGCGGTATCAAGAAAACCCCGCAAATCAAAAGCGGGCTTTTCCTTGAATTTGATCTTCGATTTGATATTGCTTGATTTCACGATTGCTCTCATAAACCACCGCTCGATCACAAAACTAGCAGAATCATACGACTTAGAGCAAGTTTCGCGATTGGCTGGTCCTGACGCAATTTGAATCGGTCGCTCCGCAGGAAAGATCCCAAATTGAGTGTCACTACTTCTTCGAAAGCTCGCCCTTGAAATGGCTTTCAACATCTTCGCGACTCAGCGGGTTCCTTGCTTTGGCCAATACGACAGAATAGACGACCTCATTCCCTTCGATCTGCGCGGTGATAAACGCACCATCTTCCGGCAGTTCTTGGTAGATGAATTTCACTCTTCTGCCGTCTGCAAGTGTTTCGATCCACCCTTCGTCTGGCATGTTCGTAGCTTATACCTAAAATGTCCTTAGTGACCGCTACGAACTATGCCGTCTTTGGCCTTGCCGCTTTACCAAGAGTACGGCCGGACAGGTCGGTTCTCTAGGGGAAGTATTGTCGGAACAACTGTTTAGATGGTGTTGCATCGACCTGTTGAGCTCGTACGCGTTACCGGACAAGGCAGGTATGGGCGTTTACGCGTCCAAGGCCAGGCAGTGTACAAATTTGTATAGATTCGCGACTGAAGGTCATTGCATTCTCTCCAAATGAAGAAGAGCGAACTCACGCCCAAACAAATATCCTCCGTCCCCTGTCCTACTTGTGGTGTCTCTTCCGGGGAGTGCTGTGTGCTGCATTCCGGTCTTCCTCGTTCAGAATCACACCTAGACCGTAGGTTTGCCGCCATCGAGGCCATCGAGAAGAAATCAGGCTAACTCCCGATTAGTCGGATTACCGGACAAGTGGTTTTTGCGGCGATTTCTCTTACCGAAAATGCCCAGGGGACGTCTTTTTCAGTTTTTGGCATTCGTTGGGGCGGTGAAGATCGAACCCACGACCTTCGGCTTAAAAGGCCTCTGCTCCACCGCTGAGCTACGCCGCTGTGGTATGAATTTTTCATTCTAACTAATGTGCTGTCCCGGAAGTTCCTGCCAATAGCATCTTGGCCTCAGGGGCTAAAGCCGCTTTGATATGGAGGCACGTACGGCACGGCTGAAGCCGTGCCCTCCCTTTGCGTGCGCTGGGCGCATCGTGGTGATGTTGCCAAAAGGGCCGTAGCCAAAGGTTTGCGACCCGGCACCGCGGTGTAGAATGCGCCTGACTTCCAGTTCGCGAACCGGAATTTGAGGAGCCCAGCATGGAACGTCGAGACTTTCTGAGGTGCTTCGCCGGACTTGCTGTTGCCGCTGCCGTTCCCAACCATCTCCTCGCCGATACGCCGGTCGAACCGGTGGTGATCGTCGGAGGCGGAATTTTAGGGGCTTCCCTCGCCTATCATCTCTCCCGGCGCGGCGCGCGCGTCATGCTTCTGGAAAAAGATTCGCCTGCCGCGGGCGCCACGAGCCGATCCTTCGCGTGGATCAACGCCGATTTCAGCAAGCAGCCGCTCCACTATCATGAACTCAACAAGCTGGGCGTTTGGGCGTACCGGCTACTGGAAGAAGAACTGAGCGGTCTGCCGGTGCAGTGGGGTGGATGCTTGCAGTGGTACCTGGATGCGAGCCGCGCCCAGGAACTCCGCCGCCAGGTGCGCCAGCAGCAAGAGTGGGGCTACGCCGTCCGCTTGATTGACGAGAAGGAATTCCGTCGCCTGGAAGAGGAAATGCACCCCGGCCGATTCCTCGCGGCTTCGTTTGCCGGACAGGAAGGATTCATTGACCCCGTTGCGACCACCGAGCTGCTGCTGAGGAAGGCGGAAGCGGCGGGGGCGGAAATTGTTTATCCGTGCGAAGTCACGGGCATCGAAGTTCGTGCGGGCCGTATTCGCGCGGTAAAAACCAGCAAAGGAGTTTTCCCGGCCGAGTTTCTCATCCTTGCCGCGGGGGTGAATACCCCTTCCCTGGCATCCATGGCCGGAGTCCATGTGCCCCTCGTGCCCGCTCCGGGCCTCCTCTTGCACACCAAGCCGCTGCCGCGCCTGCTGCATCGCGTGGTGGTGGGTCCCGACGCGCACATGAAACAGTTCAGCGACGGACGCATGGTGATCGGCGACGACTTCGGACCGCCCAAGACCGCCGTACACGACTACTTGAAGAGTCAACCCCAGGATTTTCCCGACGAGAGTATCCGCGATCTCCATTTGCAGCGCATATTGAAGCAGGCGGCTCAATATCTGCCACAAGTCGCGAAGTCCAGCGTAACCAAAGTGACCCTGGGCTGGCGACCCATGCCTCAGGACGGCTTCCCCATCGTTGGCCTCTGTTCCCAATACCCGAACCTCTACGTGGTCGTCACTCACAGCGGCGTCACTCTGGCGCCCCTCCTTGGCGAACTTGTGTCCCTGGAGATTCTTGACCATGTAAGCGTCCAGATGCTGGAGCCCTATCGCGTGACTCGATTCCCGACGGTCTAGGGCCGGAACTGCAGTAGATCAACCGGCGCGGGCGCCGGGCATCACCCTTCGGCATTGCTCAGGGCAAGAACCGCCGCACTCCACATACGGGCGGCGCGGGAAGGCCGCACTCCCATTCACTCGGGAGGAGGCGTCCGCGGGAGAAGCATCCAGCGGTAGCTGAGGGATAGAAACAGCAAGGCGGCGGCGGAAAAGAACGGCCAGCCTGCGGAGATGTGGAAGCGGGAAACGGCATCGGCGTAGCCGCGATTGCCCAAGCTGACCAGCGCAGCGATGCGAACGGCGTTGGCCAGAAGCATCGCGGGAATTGCGGCGAAGTACGCGAAGCAAGTCCGGCGCTTGTGCAGACGGCTCCAATCCAGGAAGAGGACGAACGCAAACAGGTATTGGAACAAGTAGATGCCGTTCAAGCCGCCGCACTCGGTGATGATGGTGACGTCCAAATCCGGCCCGAGGAGGGTGGGCGTGAGACCGGCCGAATAACCCAGCGATGGCACGAAAGGACGGCTGAGCGCGAAGACGAAGCGGCCGAGGATCGCGCCGTACCAGGGCCAAAGCGCCGCGTAGAGGCGGAACGGAAAGGCGGTGAAGAGGGCGAGGAGACCGGCGGTGAATTCCGGCCGGTACGCTCGGGCGAGCGGCAACCAAGATTGGGGCGGCAGGAGCAAGAGCAACGGAAAGAGAACGGCCAGCTTGCTTGCAGCACCGGGCCAGCCTTGGAAGAAGGATGCGCCTGCGGCGCGGGCAGTGAGGACGATGAGGAGATGCGCCAGGGCAAAAAGACCGACGCGCCAGGCGGGCGGGGCTGTCCCCAGCGATGGCGGGGACGCTCCCGAGCGGGGAAGATCCCGGCGGAGCAGTAACAGCAAGACAAGAGCGGCGGACCAGAGGGGGGAAGAACTATATAGAGATGGCACAACAGAGTAATCAACGGCGAGAGCCACCAGGGTGAGCAGAAGGGCAACCGAGAGAGCCAGTGGCGCGAGGCGAGCCCCCGGAAAGAGTCGTCGGAAGACACCTATAGCGACGGATTTGCTAACCGGCTTGGGCACGAGCTGGCCTGAAAGACACCCGGCAGTTTACGCCAGGAGGATCTGGGGAGAAAGCTTTCTAGCCGCTCTTGCGGCGAAGTAGGAGATAGCCGATGGCACCAATCAGGAGGGCGCCACCCGCACCGATCCCCGTCATCTCGATGGCACGAATACGATGATGATGCAGCAAGATCTCTGCACTGCAAACGGTGGGGATCAGACAAGCGATAAACGCCGCTGACAAGAACTTTTTCACAGGCAACCTCCTTTACCAATGTTATAGATAAGGCAATTGGGGTGCCAAAGCGTTGTAGTTTGCCCAGGGATTGACGTCCTGCTAGACCTAGGATTACAAACAGGTTAGGGCGAGCCAGATTGACACACTCTGCGGGGAGCGCTGCGGAATCACAATCAAGCTGCATACTCCTGTCAGGCAAGAGAAAAAAGTTATCCTGATGAAAGGAACCCAGCCTTGCAAAACGCGCAAGGATCGAGCACCCCAATTCGTTCTCGAGCGTGAGGGCTGCGCCGCCCGCCTGCATCATCGCGGCCCAAAGCCTGAGAGGCGTTACACGGATTAGGGCAGCTTCTGTGCGAACAGGTCGCAAAACCAATCGGGCGGGAGCTTCTTTGCACGCACCATTTCTATGGTCTCATCCAGGGAACGGCGCTTGTTGTAGTATTCGTCCAGGACGGAGATTTTTCCGAAGCCCGCTTCTTGGAGCCAGCGCGGCAATTCCAAAGGATCTTTGCCGGCCTCGACAAGCATCGGCGGCGCCCACTCCACGATGACAGACACGCGGTCATTCTCCGACAGGATGCGCTTCATACCCTTGAGCACTTCCAGATCGGCCCCTTCGGCATCGATCTTCACGAGATGGACGGGCGAGGGGATGATGTCGTCAAGGGGCATGGCGGGGACGCTCACGGTCGTGCCACTGCCTTGAACGGCGGGCCACTGGGGCCCTGGCTTGAACCACGAGAGTCCAATCGCGGTGATATTCAGTGACAACGTCCCTGGCGCGCTGGACGCTGCAACCTGGTGAATCGCAACGTTCTGCAAGTTGTTCCTCGCGACGTTGTTCGTGAGCAATGCCAGAGTTTCAGGAGAGCATTCCACAGCATGCACGCGTCCGGCCGGGCCCACCAAGCCAGAAGCAAGAAGAGTGTACTTTCCGATGTTCGCACCGACGTCAATGACCACGTTCCCCGGTTTTAACAAGGTCAGGAACACATTGCTGGTCAAGGGTTCGTGGTCCAACATATCGAAGAAATCCAGATAGACCGAGTGCAGCTCTCGTGGTATGTATAGCCTGTATGGGCTGTGGCGCATGGGGAAGCCCACACCTTGGAACAAATCGGAAGCAAGGGACCGAAAAAACCAATGATTGTGAATGGGCGGCAGGAATCCACGGATTGAGAGGGTCAAAATCAGGCGGGATAGAGATGGGACCTTCTTAGCGATTCGTGCAAACAATTCGCTCCGCTTCATAGTCTGTTACTCCCGCCAACTTCCCGCAGCGCTTCGCCGAGGGCGTCTTCCAAAGATAAAGACAGAGGAGGCAAAAGCAGGGCGTTAAACTCAGCCCGATTGACGTCCCCTTCGTGGAGCGCGCAAGCGCCCGTGGGGGCCCAGGCGGAGTCAGCGGGATCGCAGTCGTCGAGGATCGCCATCTCTTCACTCTCTGACGCTATGACCGCTCCCCTCGCCCATGCGCTACCCGAAAACGCTACGGCAATGCCTATCAGCAGCAACAACGCTACGGGAATGCCTATGCTCCGCACCTTCCACCTCCTGTTCAACCGGGATTTCCAATAGCAACTTTTTCTTCGCGCAAAAACATACGGTGACCACCCCTCTCCTGTCAATCTCAGATCACCATGGCTACGGCACGGCAAGAGCCATGCCCTCCTCGAAATATATAGTGATCATACAGACTCTGAAGCCTGTCCCACCAAAGAGAGATTCCTCGCCGCGCGCATAGCCGCGTTGACTTTGATGAGGGCAGCCGCTAAGATTGACGTTTGCCATACGGGGAAAGGTGTGACTGAACGCGATGAGGACGTACGTAGCCAAGGGAGAAGAGGCCGAAGCGCTGAAGGTGGGCGCGGGCTGGTTTGTTGTGGACGCCACGGACAAGGTGCTGGGGCGGCTGGCGACGCGCGTGGCGCGGCTGCTGATCGGCAAGGATAAGCCGAGCTTTACGCCGTATCTGGATTCGGGCGATCACGTGATCGTGATCAATGCGGACAAGATCCGCCTGACCGGCAACAAGGTCGAGCAGAAGATTTATTACAGCCACAGCGGATATCCGGGCGGGTTGAAGGAAGTTCCGCTGAAGCGCCTGCGGCCAACAAAAGCCGACTGGGTGATTCGCGAAGCGGTTCTCGGCATGCTGCCGAAGAACAAGCTGCGCGCGCGGCGCGCGAAGAAGCTGCGCATCTATCGCGATGCGAGCGGTCTGGCGAAGCACGCCGGGCAGAAGCCGCAACTGCTGGCGGAATGAGGGATACGCTGAGGATTTGGTGGGCCGGTCCTTTCGAGTGGAAATGGAATCGAAGAGAGATTCCTCGCCGCCCACCTTCGACGGGCTTCCCGGAATGACAGAGGATTTTAGGCGGCGAGACCAGGGCAGTTTCCGCAGGTAGTGGTTTTCTTCCCGAGAAGGAAATCCGGCGGGCGTAAAGTCTTTCGACCCAGTTCCTGTGGGGTCGCTCGAATCGAGGAGGAGTGGTGAGTTCATTGTCAAGCGTGACCGCGGAGCAGCCATCATCCAGTGTGACCCCGAGTGCGTCGGGGCTGGCAACAAAGCCGTATGGGGGCAAGTCGTGGTTTCTGGGTACGGGCCGCCGCAAGGAATCGGTTGCGCGCGTGTTCCTGCGTCCGGGCACCGGGAAGTTCACGGTGAACGGCCGGACGGTCGAGGAGTATTTCCCGAATCACGCGTGGAAGCACGCGGCGCTGGAGCCGCTGAAGTTCACCAGCACGCAGGACCAGGTGGACGTGGTGGTGACGGCGCATGGCGGCGGCACAGGCGGGCAATCCGGCGCGGTGCGCATGGGACTTTCGCGGGCGCTCTCGCGGTTCAATCCGGAGCTGCGGCCGGCGCTGCGGAAAAACGGATTTTTGACGCGCGACTCCCGGATGAAAGAACGCAAGAAGTACGGGCAGAAGGGCGCGCGGAAGCGCTTCCAGTTCACGAAGCGCTAATCGGATTTTGTTAGCGCAGAGATCCCTCGACTCCGTCCCGGCAAGAACCGCCGGGACTTCGCTCGGGATGACAGGGAGGGGAAGGAAGCGCTAATGGCAACGAGCTCTGGCGAGGCTGCGCGAGCAGCAACGCCAAGATCACGGCCGGCAAGGAAGCCGGCAAGAGGCCGTTCTGCCGCGGCGGAGGTATCGCCGGGGCCGCAAACGGCTATTCAATAAGGAGGAACATTGGCAGTTGAAATTACGATGAAAGAGCTGCTGGAGGCCGGAG
>JBGQHF010000022.1:0-37462 GCA_041497835.1 Terriglobia bacterium | reverse complement strand
TGTTTGTGTTGAGCAGCGCCATCTGCTCCTGCACGGCGCGCACGACGCGCGGATGGCTGTGCCCGACGAGAGGCACGTTGTTGTACATGTCAAGAAAGGCGCGGCCGGTGTCGTCGTAGAGGTATTGCATCCAGCCGCGGACGACCTTGAGCGGCCGCTGGTAAGAGACGCTGAGATTTCGCCCGAGAAGAGCGCGCCGCGCGGACAAGGTCGCCTCCAGGTCCGGCTCTTGCGTCAGGAATCGCTCTGCGGGGATGCCAAGCAGAAGGTTCGGATCGGGGGAAAGGCCCGTCCAAACCACGCGCTCGGAGGCATAAGCAACTCCGGGAAAATCGGCGCCGCGATCGAGCAAGTCCAGAATGATCTGGAAGTGAACGTGGGGCGGCCAACCACCGTTTTCCGGGGGCGCGCCCACGCGGGCAAACTTCTCGCCGCGTGAGATGTGCTGGCCGGCGCGAAGCCCGGAGAGCGAGTCGGCGGTCAAGTGGCCATAGAGCGTAAAGAATTCCTGTCCGTCGCCGGTGGCGTGGCGAAGGATGACGAGCGGGCCGTAGTCGAGGGGCGCCGGGTTGTTTGCGAGGATGTGCACGACGCCATCGAGAGGCGCGTGGAGCGCAGCGCCCGGCTCGACGAAGAGATCAATACCGAGGTGGATGGTGCGGCGCTCGTCCGTGGGGTTGGCGCTCGCGCCGAAAAGGGAGGATGTATACAGGAGGCGCAGCTCGTTGTAGCGGCCGACGCCAACGGATACTTTTGCGCGCTTCATTTCCCGGGAGATTTCTTCGGTGAGGGCATCTGTCTCCGCCGCGCGCGGATCAGCGCCGAGAAAACCGCTGCCCACGCTCAGATCAAAAACAAGACACGGAGTGGTGCGGAGATTCGCGCCCAGAAGAGAGGCCGCGCTTGGAGTCTTTTCCAGCAACCAACGCTGGACGTTTTCGTGCTGAGGGGCGGGCGCAAATCCGCAGGCAGCCCGAAAGGTGTAGTGCGCGAAGCGAGGATGAACCTGCGCAAGGCTTTCGAGGGCCTGCCAGGCGGGCGCTTCGCTGACGGTGACGTAAGGGTCGCCGGGGTTGAGGGTCTTGCGGTGCGCAGAATTCACGACGCTGACGGCGAGGCGCGCGCCGATAAGCGCGTAAAGCACTTCCAACTCCCCTCCCGGAAGCGGGAAGGCGCTGTGGTAGCCGGCGACAACGGCAGCGGCTGCCGGCAAGGGATCTTTCTTGCCGAGGATGGCGTAGGCGGCGGCGACGGCCGGCTCGGAGACGGTCAGGCCGTAGTGCATGTCGCCGAAGTCAACTACGCTGACGACGTGGCGCGGCTCCGGCCACGGCTCGCCGACGAGGACGTTGTGATCATTGGCGTCGCCATAGATGACACTGCGCCGCAAGAGTGGCAGGGCCGGAACCACCGTGTCCTCATAGAGCGCAAGAAAGCGCTCGACGAGCGCCCGGCGCGGCGAATCCGTGACGAGGTGAAGGTAGCTGCGAATCCACTGGGCGCGCGCGAGGTCCCATTTGAGCTCGCGCTGTGCCGCGGGATGCGAAAAACCGGCCAAGGCCGCATCGAGATTGCCCAATAGCCCCCCGAGGCTCAGCAGCAGCTCCGGAGAATGCGGGCGCACGTCGGCGAGGGGCGTGCCGGAAACATAGGTCAGGAGCCATGCGAGGCGAGCCGAGCCATCCGCCGGAGTCACTGTGGTGAAGGATTCCCCATTTTGCGCGGGGCAAACGCGCGGAAGACAGAGGTGTGGCGCTTCTTGTGCCAGATGCATCAGGGCCCGGCACTGAAGGTCAACCAAAGAGGGTTCGCGCGCGGGGTGCATCAGTTTCAGGACGAATGCGCGGCCATTCTGGACGGTGAGGCGGAAATTGTCATCGTACTCGCCGGGAAGCGAGCTGGCGCGGGTCTCCAAGCCGTAAAGTTCGCGGGCCAGCCGCGCAGCTTCGGACTCCGTGATCGGTGCAGCGACGCGAGCCTCGGGCATCATGCGCGGAATCTTATCCGTGAAAGATGGTGTGCGTCCATCCCTTCACGAATTCAAGAGCAGAAAACCTGTACGAACGGACAGGGTGCTTCGCAGGGTACAAGAATCGCGCCGGCGGAACTCCACCGCACGGACTGTGTTTCACTGACAGCAGGCCCCGAGAGGGAAACAAACTCAATTGGTTTAGGAGGATCGAATGAAGAACAAGTATGTGGTGTGGCTCGTACCTGTGGCTCTGGCCGGCGCACTGGCTCTGCCCGCTGCGGCGCAGTCGCAGGAGCAGAACGGCTCGTCGAGCGGGCAAGCACCCGCTTCCGAGCAAACAGCGACCGCACCGGCGAAGAATCCGAATGCGACACCGGGAATCAACAAGCGGCAGCGCAACCAGCAGCGCCGAATCCGCCAGGGCGTGAACAGCGGCGAACTTACCAAATCGGAAACGCGTCACCTCGAGAGGAAAGAAGGCAAGATCCAGGCGGACAAACTCGAAGCCAAGTCCGACGGCAAGGTGACTCCGGCCGAGCGCGCCAAGCTGCAGCGCGAAGAGAACCGCGCGAGCCGGGACATCTACCGCAAAAAGCACAATGCCCGGAAGGCTCCGCCGAAGCCACAGGCCGAGCCGACGGTTCAGCCCAAGCAGTAAGTTTCCCCAACGCAGACTTCAAGGGCGCAGCCAGTCACAGGCTGCGCCCTTCTTGTTTTTCAGCGCTTTCGCATTCTTCAAATCCGCCGCAGGCTTTACAGCCGAGGCTGGGCGAAAGCGGAGAAAATCCCGTGTGTTATAGTGGGCTGTTTGCGGGAGACAGCCGGAAGTGACTAAACTGCGGATCTCGATTGTTCAATACCTGAATACGGCGCCGCTGGTGTGGAGCTTCACGAATGGCCCGCTGCGCGGGAAATACGAACTCTCCTTTACTGTGCCGTCGCAGTGCGCGGAGGCGCTGCAAGCGGGCGCGGCGGACATTGCGATTATTCCGGCGATCGAATACCAGCGCATCGAGAACCTGGTGGTCCTGCCCGATCTCGCCATTGCCTCGAAGAACCGGGTTCGCAGCCTGCTGGTGATTGCAAAGAGGCCGATCGAACAGGCTCGGCGAATCGCACTGGATCGCAGCTCGCGGAGCACACAGACCCTGGTAAAGATTCTTTGCGCCGACCACTGGAAAATCACGCCGGATTTTTTCGAATCGCCACCGGATGCGGCGGCCATGCTCGAGGAAGCCGACGCGGCGCTGCTGATCGGCGATCCGGCGTTGCGATTGTCGATTGCGATTGAAAGCCGCGCAAAGCCCGGCGCTTCAGGAGAGCAGGTTTGCGAAGGCGCAAGGGCGGGGATGGCGAAAATCGAGACATTGCACGTGCATGACGTCGCCCAGGAATGGCGGCGGATGACGGATTTGCCGGCGGTGCTGGCGATCTGGGCGGCGAGGCGCGATACGGTCACGCCGGAGGTGGCAGCGGATTTTCTGGCGTCGAAGGACTATGGAATGGCGCATCTCGCCGAAATCTGCGCACATGCAGAGCGTGAACTGGGCCTGGCCTCCCCGACGCTCGAATCCTACCTGCGCGACAATATTGATTTCACGCTGGATGACGAAAATTGCCGCGGGCTGGAATTCTATTATCAGCGCGCCGCGGAACTAGGACTGATTGAAAGAGCAAAACCGTTTGAGTGGGCCGAAGCGAAATCCGAAGCCGTGCGCGTGTCGTCGAAGCCATAGGAGCACGATTCATCACAGCCCCATGGAAGAGACCGGAATTCGAGTTTGCGCGCCACAACCGATAGAATCGGGGATGGAAACGAAAAAGGATTCAAAGTGGGAATGACGAAACAAGAAGCGCTGGAGATGCTGCAGTCCGATGATTTGATCGGCATGGGGATGGCGGCGCATGAGGTGCGCCTGAAGAAGAACGATCCGCGCATCGTTACCTACCAGATCGACCGCAACATCAATTACACGAATTTCTGCACGGAATACTGCTCTTTTTGCGCGTTTTACCGGCCGATCGGGGCGAAGGACGGTTACATCCTGTCCTTCGAGACGATCTACCAGAAAATCGAAGAAATGCTCGAGCTCGGCGGAACGGGAATCCTGCTGCAGGGCGGGCTGCATCCCGATCTGCAGATCGGCTATTACGAAAACCTGCTGCGGTCGCTGAAGCAGCGCTTCCCGCGCGTGCACCTGCACTGCTTTTCAGCGCCGGAGATTCTGTGCATTGCGGAAGTGTCCGAGTTGAGCGTGCGGGACACGATCGCGCGGCTAAAGGATGCGGGTCTCGATTCGATCCCGGGCGCGGGCGCGGAGATCCTCGACGACGAAATCCGCGCGAAGATTGCGCGCTTGAAGTGCACGAGCGACGAGTGGGAGGTGGTGCACCGCACGGCACACGAACTCGGCCTGCGCACGACGGCAACGATGATGTTCGGCTGCGGCGAAGAGCTGCGCCACCGGGTGAACCATTTCGAGCGGCTGCGCCGGATTCAGGAAGATACCGGCGGGTTCACGGCGTTCATTCCGTGGATGTTCGCGGCGGAAAATACCGCGCTCGGCAAGAAGGTGCAAGAAACGACGGCAGTGGATTACCTGAAGACCCTCGCGGTCAGCCGGCTCTACCTCGACAACATCGACCACATTCAGTCAAGCTGGCTCACGCCGGGGATCAAAGTCTGCCAGGTGGGGTTGCAATTTGGCGCAGACGATGTCGGAAGCATTCTGATCGAAGAAAATGTCGTCTTTGCCGCGGGCGTCAAGAACCGCACCAACGAAAACGAACTGCGCCGAGTTATCTCCGACGCGGGCTTCATCCCCGCGCAGCGCGACACCCTCTACCGCTCCTACGCACTGAAGTAGAAGAATTATTCAATTCGCGTGCTCGGGTCAGAACGGCGAGGTATCAGGCCTTGCCGCTCCCCGCTATTGCCGCTCTTTTGTGGAGAGATGGAGCGTGAGTTCCACGATCGTTCCATCCGAGAGTTGAAGCGGATCGAGCGGATGGAGCGCGCCGGCGGAGTAGCGGGCACGGATGCGGCCCGGCCCTGGCTTCTCTAGCCGACCGCTACGCTGTTCGCCACGCAAATCCGCGTCCGTCAGCTTTTTCCCGGAGAAGAAATTCAGTCTCGAAGGACTGGCGCCGCTTGTCTCATCGAGGGCTTCATTGGCCAGGCCATCGGCTTCGACGTTGCGCTCGCGGAAAACATGTTCGATGACGAAGGAATCGAACGACTGCGACATTTTCTTGGCGCGTTCGAAGAGCGGGCGAAGGACGGCGCTCTTCACCTTGTACTGGCCGCGCATCTGCTTCACGAGCAGCTCGGAATCGCTCTCGATGCGCAGACGGCGGATGCCGTGCGACTGCGCGTAATCGAGGGCTGCGATGAGGCCGTAGTATTCAGCAACATTGTTGGTGAAGCGGCCGATGTACTTCTTCAGCCGCGCCACGATGGCGCCCGATGGCTCGCGCACGATGACGCCATACGATGCCGGGCCCGGGTTGCCGCGCGCCGCGCCGTCAATGTTGAAGGTGTACGAACCGGAGCGGGGCGGCGCCGGTGCGACGGACTCGTCAAACAATCGTGAACCAGACGGGGAGCCACGCGGTGAAGCCGGGCGTTTGGTCATGAAACAGGGTCCGCCGCCGCGGCGGCAGCCGCAATTCCGGACGCGGCGGAAGCAGGTGCCGGTTCGGTGAAGTAGAGGATGCGGCCGCACGTTTCGCAGTGGAAGATGGTTTCGTCCCCGACGCGGCGCAGTTCTTGATTGACATGGGGCAGTACGCGCATGCCACAGCCGAGGCACTGCTCATTGCGCGCTTCGGCCAGCGCGACCCCATGATGCCTCTTGGCGATGCGGAGATAGTGGTCGCGCAGGTCTTCGGGGACGGGCGAAAGGGCGACTTCGCGCTCGGCAAGAGCTGCTTCGAGTTCTTTCTTCAGGGCTGCCCGTTCAGCATCGATCTGCTTGCGTTCGGTCTGAACCACTTTTTCGGCGTCTTTCAATGCGGCCTCAGCGGCCTTCAGGCGGCGGTCGAACTCTTCGGCGGCCATCAGTTGCTCGAGGAGGCGGTCTTCGGCTTTGGCGACTTCAGCTTCGGCGTTGGCGATTTCATGCAGGAGGGCTTTGTAGGCTTCGTTGGTTTTGACGGCACCGCTCTGGTCGCGGTACTTACGGGCGCGTTCCTTCCACTGCTCGACGTCAAGTTCGAATTTCTTGCGCTCCCTCAGGCTGGCGGCGAGCGCTTCCTTCGCCGCGGCGACTTCTTTCTTGGCACCCGCGAGCCTGGCGTCGGCCTCCCGAATGCGCTTCGGAAAGGCGTCCAAATCGGCGCGCAGGGCCGCGATGCGCAAGTCCACTCGCTGGACTTCGATAAGCCGCGGAATGGCCGGATGCATGGGGGCATTTTAGCACAGGCGGCTGCCGCGCCTGGCCGCCGGGGGGACCTTACCGAATCAGCCGGATGAGTCTTTTTTCCAATCCCAGACGTATACCCACCGTATGATGTCGGCAGCCTCGATGACGTGGGAGGCACCTGTGGGCCCCCTGGCGGGAGAGACGGAAGTCGCTCGATTGCGACGCGGCGATCCCGGCGCATTCGAAGATCTGCTTGCGCGGTATCAGCACCGGCTCTACCGGTATCTGGTGCGTTTTGTGCGCGACCGAGCCCTTGCGGAGGACCTATTCCAACAGACCTGGCTGCGGGTAACACAAAAGATCGGGCAGTATGACCCGCAGCGGAACTTCGAGGCGTGGCTGTTCTCGGTGGCGCGAAATCTTGCGATTGACCACTTGCGGCGGTACCAGCCCGAGAGTCTCGATGAGCCGCCGCCGGGCGATCCGACAGGCGAGTCACGACAGGCGCGGCTGGCGGCGGGGGGTCCCTCAGCGCTCGACCATGTCCTCGAGCGCGAGAGGTCGGAACGGCTTGAAGCTGCGCTCACTCTGCTGCCGTGGATGTACCGCGAGGTATTGACGCTGCGCTTCGAGGAAGAGATGAAATTGGAAGAGATTGCGGGAGTGCTGGATGCGCCGCTCTCAACGGCGAAGACGCGGCTGCGGCGCGGCCTGGAGCAGTTGAGGCGGATTCTGGAGGCGCAGGGAGCGCGCAAAACATGGGCATGAACGAACATGACGCCATCCGGGAGTTGCTCCCTCTAGCCGCATCGGATGCGCTGGATGAGAAAGAACAGCGCCGCCTCGAGGAGCATCTGCGTGCCTGCGAAGCATGCGCTGCGGAACTGGACCACTGGCGGACGCTCGGGCGGGGGCTGCGGCGATTGCCAACGCCGCAGGTATCGTCTGTGTTGTTTGAGCGTACGCGGCAGCAGATTCAGGTCCAGCTCGCTGCTGAGAAGGAGCACGCGGCGAATCCCTGGCTAATGGGCTTCCTGGTGCTGCTGAGCTGGACACTCGTGGTGGCAACATGGCCGATCCTGCGGCTGATGACACAGGGGATAGCGAGCTGGCTGGATTTTGGATTTCGAAGCATGTGGATTGGAATGGTGAGCTACACGCTCGTAGGCTGGGCGGCCGGCGGATTAGCAGCGGTCGCTCTGGGAGTGCGGCGTGCGTCCGCGAGGAGGGCAACATGAGTCAGACACAGCGCGCGTGGGATGTGATTCCGCAAACGGCAAAAGCCATCGGCTTGCTTGTGCCGGCTGGATCGGGAGTGCTGATACGATTCGCCGCTTTGCCCGCAGATCCGAACATGCGGCATTGGCAAGAATGGCAAAAGGACTTGTTCTCCTTCTGCGTGCCATTGATTTTACTTTTCTACATTCTCCTGGTGGGTTACGTGTACGGTGACGCGAAGCGCCGGTACATGCGCCACGTGATGTGGACGCTCATCGCGGCGCTAGTGCCGAATGCGATCGGCGTGATCCTTTATTTCGTCCTTCGCGACCCTCTGCCGGTCGCCTGCCCGAACTGCCAAACGCCGGCACGGCTGGGCTTTACCTATTGCCCGAAATGCGGAACCGCGGTGAAGCGCTCGTGCGAGGGCTGCGGCCGCGCGGTGGAAGTTGATTGGACCAATTGCGCCTACTGCGGCAGAAAGCTCGGCTCGAGCGTACCGCTAAACTCTTGACGGGAGTCGATTCCGCTACCGGCCGGAAGGGGAACGTTTTTCTCCTCCCGCTTCAGCCGCTACAATCTTGACGGCTTGGACAATTCGAGAAAGGAAGAACGATGCCGCACGTACAAATCACCTGGGTGGAAGGGCGCACGCCGGATCAAAAGCGGAAAATCGCGGAGAAGATCACGCAGGCGCTGATCGAGGATGGACGGGCGAAACGGGAAAATATCCACGTGGCATTTCATGACGTCCCGGCGACGAACTACGCGGAAGCGGGCGTGCTCGTGCTGGACCAGAAGCGCACGCCCTGAGGAAACGAAACGCGTGGGACAAGGCCCGCCCCCACACTTTTCGCTACGAGCGGGCTTCGCGCCGGACGAGCGTGGCATCCACGAAGTAGCCGATGCCCACTGCCAGCGGTATGGACCCGAAGCTGGCCGCAACCCACGCCTCCGGCTCGACCCGCGCGATGAGCATGAACGTCAGAATGTAGCCAATCGCGCCTGCCGTCAGCAGAATCCCCGACCGGCGCGAGCGCGCCGCCTGCGAAAGCTCAGGTTCCATCGGGACAGGAACGCCGCGGGCGATGGCGGCGAGTCTTTCCTCCGTGCGCAGCTTGCGCACGCGGAAATAGGTGTACATCGCGCCGAGTGGAATGCCGAGGATCATAATCACCGCAACGAGTCCGATGAATTCTCCATTCATAGTGTGCTCCTGCGTTCTCTCGGGCGCCGCCGGCGCCCTGAAGTCCATTGTGTACGTGCCACAGTCGAGAGAAGGTACGGAAGCAGGAGGCGGAAAGTTCCCCGGCGGAGCGGCCAACGAGGGCGCTGGAGCTAGTTCGTTTCGCGGACCTGGAAGCTCTGATCAACGGCAATAGACGGGTAGCGGATGGGAGAGCCCTCGGAGGCGGGGGCGTGTTGCGCGCGGACGGTGAAGTTCGCGCCAGAACACTCCACCGAATACGTGTAACCGTCGCGCTCGGGACGCGTCATGGAGAGGGTGGCAGAAGAGATCAATTCATCGAGAGAGCCGCAGGCCGTATGCTCAACGATATAGTAGCGCTCGGCATGCGCGATCTGCAGGAGGTCATTCTGCACTCCAACCAGAGAGATCGCCTGCGTGGGAGCCGTGCCCTGGGCGACGGCCGGCATCCTTCGGACGGAGAAGTAATACGCTCCCCCGATGACGAGTGTGACGACGAGGAGGCTGAGAAGCGCGCGCATATCACTATCATCACGTCGGAACGGAGTCCAACGCAAGCCGCTCCGCAGGAAGGTGCACTAGGACACACGGGGTGAAGGCTTCGCTGCGGAGGGCGCGGGTTCTGCTAGACTAACGTTGCTGCACGTTGTCTTCCCCTCCCCGCGCAGTCAATCCTTCTTCAGGACGCACGCATGGATCTTATCGCCCCGGCCCTGGAACTGTCCGCGCTGGAAAAGCTGCGCGAGGAGGAACTCGAGGAAGCGCGGCTTATCCAACAAGGAATGTTTCCGCCCGTCACGTTCTCGAAGGGAAGCATCACGATGGCCCACAAAATCCAGCCGGTGACCGAAGTCGGCGGCGATTTTCTGGACTATTTCGCGCTGTCGGATGAGACCCTGGGGCTATATCTCGGGGACGTCTCCGGAAAAGGATTGCCGGCAGCGCTCTATTCCGCGCTCGCCGTGGGGACGCTCCGCGGTGTGCACAAGACAGGGGCGTGCCCGACCATGGTTCTTGAGGTGCTGAACAAGCGGCTTACTCTTCGAGGCATTCCTTACCGATACGCAGCCGTGCAATACGCCCTGTATGATCCGCAAACGCGGCGCATGCAGATCTCGAGCGCTGGATTGCCCGGACCGCTGTATGTCACCGCAGAAGGTTGCCTCGAGTTGTACCTGCCTGGAATACCGCCGGGGGTCCTTTCGGAGACTCGCTACGAGGTATCGGTACTGGAGCTCAAACCGGGAGACTCGGTTGTCTTTTTCACAGACGGGATCACTGACGCACGGAACCACCGGGACGAATTTTTCGACATCGAGCGTCTCACCCGGATCTGCAAGCAGCTTTACGGCAGTCCACCGGAAGAACTACTGGATCGGATTTTCGCGGCGGTCGAGGAGTTTTCCGGCGGGCGACCACAGCACGACGACATGACCGTGGCCGTCTTCCACTGCGGACAATGAAAGCGGAGCGAAGGACGGGACCAGATCCTTGGCGACTCGGGAACCTGTGACACGCTTCCCCGTTGACACACCAAGCGGCTTCCAGTAACAAGGATGAGGCGTTACTACAGGAGTGTTCTCATGAGACGACAGTCTCCCGTCGTTGCGTTACTTGCCGGGTGTCTCACCGTAGTGCTCATGCTGCCGGCAGACTTGCTGGCCGTACCGGATACGACCGGTCAGCGAGCGGGACAAGTGGATCGCCTGATTCCCGCGGTGGGGATCACGCGCGGCACGCAGAAGATCAAGGCCTCGGCCAGAACAGTGGTGAACTGGGCGGACTTGGTCAATACGCAGGCCAGCGCGCGGGCGCGCATCGCGCTCGATGACGGCTCGGTGTTGAACGTGGGATCCGACTCTTCCCTGCGCGTGGTGAAGCATGACGCGGGGGCACAACAGACCGAACTCGATCTGACGTACGGCAAACTGCGCTCGCAGGCGGCGAAAATCGCCAAGCCCGCAGGCAAGTTTGAGGTGCGCACGCCGGCGGGCGTTGCGGGCGTCGTCGGAACAGACTTCTACGTGGACTTCGCGAACAACCTGATGACGGTGATCGTCTATGAAAACATCGTACGCGTGTGTAACCTGGCGGGAGCCTGCGTGGACGTGAAGGCCGGACAGTTCACAACCGTACGAAGAGGAGACGACTCGCCGCCTCTGCCCCCGGCACCTTCCACACCACAGCAACTTCTCGACGCGCGCGAGAGCACAGAACAGGCCGGCCGCACAGCCGGCATCGGACAGACGGCGCACCATATCGGCAAAGGCACCGCAATTACTCTGGGAATTCTGGCAATCATTCCGGCGGTTGTGTTCCCAATCGTGTCTCGGGGTCAGGGGAGCGCGCCTCCGTTGAGATGCGATCCCGCAAAACAACAGTGCGTGCCGTAGCGCCTAAGCTGCAAGAATGAGCCAAAAAAAACCTGAGCCCCGGCGCGATTGCAGCCTGGGCTCTTTCTTTTCAAGCAGAGGCCGCACGTGATGGCCGGGCAAAAGCAACGAACACTCACGCCTCTTCATCGAAAAGAGGGGGTTACGCTGCCGTTGCAGGCGGTTTGTGCCGACTCCCGGCGGTAGCGTACACTGAACTCTTCGAGGTTCCGTCAAATTCTCTGTGAGGCTCCCATTGAGCAAGCGAACTCGTAGTTCCGCGCTGTCCTCGATTCTTGTGCTCGGACTCGTATGCACTGTGGTGACGGGACAGGTTCTGGCAGCCCGGGCAGCGCCGAAGAATAGCGCGGAACCGGCAAGAGCCATGCCCTCTCCGCTCCTTGCGGCGATGAAAACAGAATTGGACCGCTCGATGGGCGTGCTGGGGAAGCTGGACCCGGCGGCGTACTACATCGGTTATACCGTGACGGAGACGCAACGGGCAGACGTATCCGGATCGAACGGAGCGCTTCTCTACAGCACGGAAGCGAAGAACCGCTGGCTGGAAGTGGCCCTCCGCACGGGCAATTATGAGCTGGACAATACGCGCAAGGTGGGCGACCGGCAGTCGCCGACCGCGGGCCC
This sequence comes from Terriglobia bacterium, assembly GCA_041497835.1. Taxonomy (GTDB): domain Bacteria; phylum Acidobacteriota; class Terriglobia; order Acidiferrales; family UBA7541; genus Acidiferrum. The sequence continues at coordinate 25,684 of JBGQHF010000022.1, read as the reverse complement.
CGGCGGGCTTGTCCCGATAGATGAGGACGCCGAGGTCCTGCGGAGGACGATCTGGCTGGAGACGGACCGGCAATATCGCGCCGCGGCGGAAGCACTGATCAAGATCAAAACGGGCAAGGAAGTGAAGGTGGAAACAGCGGAAGGCCAGGCGCCGGATTTTTCGCGGGAAGCGCCGCAGAATTCCATCAGCCCGCAGGTTTCTCTTGTACTGAACCGCAAGCCTTGGGAAGAGAAAATGCGCGCGTACACGAGGAACTTCCGCGAATCGCCGGCGATCATTAATTCCATTGTCACCTTTATCGCGCTGGCGCAGAACCAGTATCAGGTGACGAGCGAAGGCACAGAGTTGCAGTTCGGATATGTGCGTTACCGTCTGGAGCTGTTCATTCAAGGGAAGGCGCCCGACGGAATGGACATCAACCGCTACTACAACTTTGACTGGGTGAACCCCGCCGACGCCCCGGATGACAAAGCTGTATTTGCGGCCGAGGCGACGATGCGCAAGGAAATCGAAGGCCTGGTCGCCGCGCCGCTCATCGAACCGACTGCGGGACCTGCCATGCTCACCGGGCGCGCCGCGGCGGTTTTCTTCCATGAAGTGTTCGGCCACCGGGCCGAAGGCCACCGGCAAAAAGACATCAATGAAGGGCAGACGTTCGCGCGGAAAGTCGGCGAGGCAATCTTTCCTGATTTTCTGAGCGTGGCGGACGACCCAACGATGAAACGGCTGGGCAAGACGGACCTTCTCGGCTACTACCAGTTCGACGACGAAGGCGTGACGGCGCAGCGCGTGTCCCTGGTGGAAAACGGAGTCCTGCGCAGCTTCGAGATGTCACGATCCCCGCTGACGGGCTTTCCGAAATCCAACGGACACGGGCGGCGGCAGATTGGCTTCGCGGCGGTGTCGCGCCAGGGAAATCTGATCGTACGGAGCAGTAAGGCGGTAACCAACGAGCAGTTGCGGGCGAAGCTCATCGAATTGGTGAAGGCGCAGGGCAAGCCATTCGGACTGCTGATCGACGACATCGCGGGCGGGTTCACGTTTACCGGGCGCGGACAGCCGCAAGCGTTTCAAGTGCTGCCGCTGGTAGTGTACAAGATTTTCCCGGACGGGCGGCCGGACGAACTGGTGCGTGGCGTGGACATTGTCGGGACGCCGCTCGTGTCTTTGACAAAGATTGTCGCCACGGGAGATACGCCCGAGGTGTTCAACGGCTATTGCGGCGCCGAATCGGGTTCGGTGCCGGTCTCGGCCGCGTCTCCGGCAATCTTGATCTCCGAGCTCGAGGTGCAGAAGAAGGAGACCTCGACGGACAAGCCGCCGATCCTGCCGGCGCCGGCGCACGACACGAGAAAAACGGGAGGACGGCAATGAAACGCGCCGCTGGAATCGCAGCTCTGGCACTCCTTGGAGCGAATCTGATGAACGCGGCGCCGCTACTCGCGGAAGACAGAGCCGCCTCCAACAGCTGGGCAGGGATCGCAAAGGAATCGAAGGACAATGATCAGACGCAGCGCGCGATGCGGGATGAAATGGCCCGCTCCAAGGCGCGGCTCGAGCTCAAGATTCAGGGGAACGGCCAACCCGTGCGGCCCTACATCATTCAATACCGGCTGCTGGACATTGACGTGAAGCAGGTGGTGGCCGAGTTTGGCGCGCTCGTAACGAGCACGACGGCGCGCAACCGCTTCATGGACGTGGAAGCGCGAATCGGTGACTACAAACTGGACAGCTCAAATTTTATTGGTGAGGAAGGCTTCCGCGGATTCATCGGTCCGACCGGCACCGTGGGGATCGATCGCGACTATGATTCACTACGGCAGGACCTGTGGATCGCAACGGACCAGGCCTTCAAGGAAGCGGTGGAAACCTATTCGCGTAAACAAGCGTATCTGAACAGCCTCGCGCGCCAGCCGGACTACGCGGACTATTCACGCGAAGAGCCCCTCGTTTCCGTCGAGGCACGGCTCGAGCCCGAGTGGAGCTCGCGCAATTGGGAACAGGAAGCGCGGGAAACCTCCGCGGCGCTGCGGGCCTACCCCCAGCTCTACAACTCGCGGGTGACCTACTACCTGTTCTATGCAACAGAGTACCTATTGACCAGCGAAGGCACGGAAATCCGCAAGAGCCGCAGCCTCGCCGCCATCGAAGCGGGGCTCGATACGCTGGCCGGCGACGGGATGCCGCTGCATCACTTTTATTCCGCGTACTCGATGCGGCCGGCCGACTTGCCCGCAGCGGTGGCGGTGAAAGCCAGCCTAAACGTGGCTGCAACCGAGCTCGTAGCGATGCGCACAGCGCAGCCGGCACAGGACTACACCGGGCCCGTGCTGTTTGAAGCCCGCGCCGCCGCCGCCCTCTTGGCTCAGATTCTGGGGCCGGCGTTGAACGGCTCACGTCCGCCGCTAGCGTTTGCACCGGTGATGGAGCAACTTCTGACTGGACTCGGCGGAAAGAGCGACTGGGTGGGCCGGATCGGAGCGCGTGTTCTTCCCGCGAGCGTGACGCTTGTGGATGATCCCGGCGCGAGGGATTTCCAGGGGCAGCCGCTCCTTGGCGGGTTTACGGTCGATGAAGAAGGAGTCCGATCGCAAAAAGTGACGCTGGTGGAAAACGGCACGCTGAGGAATCTATTGATGTCCCGCCGGCCTGGTCCCGATTTTGACCGGTCCAATGGACACGCCCGCTCGGCATTTCTGAATGACCCGCGCCCGGCGATAAGCAATCTGCTGTTCACCTCGAACGAAACCGTGGCGCCGGAAGAACTCCGGAAGAGATTTCTACAGAAGTGCCGGGAAGAGAGGCAGCCGTATTGTCTCGTGGTACGGCAGATGGACAACCCTGCGCTCAGCCTGCAGAGGCAGGAGGATTTCTCCGAATTGCTGGCCAGTCTCGGGGGAGGGGCCGGTACGGGAGACCGACTGCCGCTCGTCGTGTTTCGTGTTTATCCCGAGGACGGCCGCGAAGAGCTTGTGCGCGGTGCGCGCATCATCGGGCTGAACGTGCGAGCGCTCCGCAACCTTGCAGGCGTCGGGAATGATTCCTTCGCCTTCAGCTACATGCAGAGCCAGATCGCCGGCTTCGCGGGCACGGCCCTGGGCGCATTCGGCTCGGCGCAAAGCGGACTGCCGGCCACGGTGGTAGCGCCATCTCTCTTTTTCGAGGAAGTCGAGGTGCGCGGGGCGCGCGGTGAACCGAAGAGGCTGCCTCTCGTGCCCGCACCCCAGCTCACAGCCGCAAAATAACCGGATCCCTGAGATGTCTTCGGGCATCTCATCCAGGGAGGAAAGAAAATCGTGACGAATGACTCAGGCCGACGTGGTTTTATCACTGGACTCTTCGGACTTGCAAGCGTGAGCGCGTTCGCCTGGACTTTCCGCCGCGGCAGCGCGATGGGTCACAGCGCCCACACCGCTCCACGCAGCAAGCCGGGGACGGTCAAGATCGTGAAATTTGCGGATGACGGCACCCGGCAGGGTGTCGTGGAGGTTCCAAGAGTCGTGAAGACCGATGAGGAGTGGCGGAAACAGCTCGCTCCCCAGCAGTTTGAAGTGACTCGCCACGCGGGGACTGAGCGTGCGTTCACGGGCGCACTTTACAAGGAACATGCACCCGGGCTGTACCGCTGCATCTGCTGCGACAACGCCCTCTTCCGTTCGGAGACGAAATTTGAATCGGGCACCGGGTGGCCCAGTTTCTGGGCGCCCATCGCGAAGGAAAACATCTCGGACGCCGCCGACATGACTTATGGGATGGAACGAGACGAAGTCAGGTGCAAGTTGTGCGATGCGCACCTGGGACACGTCTTTGATGATGGCCCGAAGCCGACGGGCCTCCGCTATTGCATGAATTCCGCGGCTCTCCGCTTCGTAGGTCGCAACAAATCCTAGCCGAGAATGCTGGCGCAGACCCCTACTGCTTGACATCCGCCAGCATATCCTCGAGAGCGTTGATCGATAGCTTGTCGAGTTTTCCGGGTACCGTTACGTCGATCGTCTCGGTCGAATGGGTGGCGCTGATCATCCCCAGCCGCAACGTTTTGTCGCCGATGTGCGCATAGAGCGGAACCGCATCTTTCCAGGTGTCCGCCACTCCCGTCCGCGTGAGCGTCGCCTTGATCTGGGTCTTGCCATCCGGCGCCGGCGTCAGAGAAGAGTGAAAGGAGTACTGCGGAATCCCGATTCCGTAAACATACTGGTTAAAGAACCAGTCCATCTTGTGATTGCCGTCGAGGTCCATCGAGCGCGTCATATGCTTCTCTACGATGGCCTTGAAGTCTTCGGTGGAGGCCGGCTTGTTGTCAAAGGTCTTGCAATAGTCCTGCATCATGTCCTTGAAGAGGTGGTCCGTGTCCGGATTGCGGGAGTCATAGAGCTGCATCCGCAGCATCTGAAGAACGTATCCGCCCTTCGAATAGATGAGATTCTGATAGGAGGTCGCGTTCGTCTCCGACGAAAGAATGCGGCGGCCCATCCAAATCGGCCCGAGAGAATCCACCATGTGGTTGTGGATGTCGCCGAGATGCAGATTTTCTTTGTCCTTACGCAACTGCGTCAGAAACTCCTTTGGATCTCTGCGGTACTGCACGTAGAGGAGCCCAGAGAATTCGGCAAAGCCCTCCGACAGCCACTGGTCGTGATAACTCTTCCAGCCGACGCGGTGACCCCACCACTGGTGAGAGCTCTCGTGGCCGCGGAAGAAATCCGTAATCCCGACTTGATTACGAATTCCGAGAGCGTTGCGCTGGGTGGAGTCGAGGAAGGTCAGCCAGGACAGATAGAGAAGGCCTGGCCAGCCTTGTCCATACGTGCCGATGATGTTGGTCACAGCGATCTGCTTATAGGGATAGGGACCAAAGTAGTTCTGAAAGAGGCGGAGTGTGTTTGAGGTTTCCACGCCGATCGTCTTGGTCATTGCTGCGGGGGTGAGCTGTCCGATGGCGACCGTCTGCCCGCGACTTCCCCCCGGCCCGGCGGCGAGATCTGCAATCGGATTGTCAACGGCCTGCTGGATGGACTTCAGGAGGTCATCCGGCTGGCGGTTGGCGAAGACCTGGACTTCCACATCACCGACTTTTTCGGTATAGGTCTTGTAATCGCCATAGGCGAAGCCTGCCGCCGCCAGGGGGATATCACTCTTCCAAGTCGTGAGAAGAAGCTTGCCGTCCGTGGTCTCAGCGACCTTGCGACCCGTGGCGACAATTCCATATTTCTTCGGGCTGCGAAAATTCAATTCGAAATCGGAGCGGAAGGCGAATGCGTCCACGCCGAGCGCACCGGTGAACGACGTGGGATACCATCCAAAGCTCTCGCAAAAGTAGTTGCCATCGCCCACCTTGCGGACGACGCGCTTTCCACCGTATTGGAATTCCAGGGTCTCATTCCGGGATGCCAGCGTCGCATCTTTTAACATGACCGCGACATAGTCGCCATAGGATTGAAATCGGTCCTTCATTTCTTTCGGCTGGAAATAGTCCAGGCTGCGTCCCTGGGAATCCTTGATCGAGCTGAGGCGGAGGTTGGAGTCGAGACCGAAGAGCAGGACCCGCTCGCCGGGATACCGTGGCTGGAGAGTCACGTGGGCGGTCCCCTCCAGCTCGGCATTGTCTGCGACGCTCACATCAATCTTGTATCCGGAGATGAGAAAGTCCATCCGCGCAGCGGGATCGTCATAGACGTGATGGGGGTCGCGGCCTCCGGCAGGGAAATTCATCCAGGTGTCCATGATCTTTACGGGGCCAACGTCACCCCAGCGCCCAATGTGGATTTCTTCAAGCTGCAGGGCATCGTCCCGCACTTCGACCCAACCCTTCTCCTTTGTCTTCAGGTCCGCGAGAAAGTACGCCGTACGCTTTCGGTCTCCCGAGAAGACGCTCTTGAAAAGGCGCGGCAGGTAGGCTCCCCCGAGGTTTTCGCGCTCCTGCTGGCGTTTCGCGTAGAGGTCGTCCGACGAGCCGCCGCTCGATTGCCACTTTACCTGGCTCGCGACCTCGTCGAGGAAGCCGTCCGCAAAGCTGAAGGTCGCATCGGTAAACGTCATGTCCAGCTTGTCCTGCTTCGTGAACAGGCGAAGCTCGTAAGCCTCCACTCCGTTTGGCGCGTCTCCCGCAAGCCGCCCATTCCCGTGGAAAACAGCGGCGAAAACGACGCCATTCACCGGCTGGGCAAACTGGATCGTGCCATCGAGGAACTTGAAGTGGATGCGGTCGCGGACGATCTCGACGTTTTCCACGTGCGCGGATTTCGCAGGATCCATCGCTGGAGCCAGTAGCGCCTGCCATGCCGAGGCGGCATCCGAGCCGCCCGGCGCCGACTGCGCTCGCGCCGACGGAACGACGGCCAGCAGCGACGATAATAGGAACAACCGGCAGGGGTGCATCGGAGCCTCCGTTCAAAGAAGAAAAGGTACTCTATCGTAACGTGCCGCGCAATGTCCTTCCCCTTGGGCAGAAGAAACCTCCATCCAGCACCCGGGGGTCGAGACTGCATCGGCGAAGTGCGTGGCGCTCATGCTAGGCTAGGGACGTGATACGCGATATCTGGTCGAGGGAAGGCACCGCCGAGAAAAAGCGGGCCGCCCTGCTCAGCGTAGGCTCGGCCGCCGTTCTGCTCGCCCTGAAGACATTCCTTACACTGCGCACGGGGAGCCTTGGGGTGCTGTCCGAAGCGCTGCACTCCGGCCTGGATCTGGTCGCGGCGGTGATCACCTTTCTATCCGTTCGGATGTCGGACGAACCGGCCGATGAGAAGCATCCCTACGGCCACGGAAAATTCGAGAATTTCTCCGCCTTCGTCGAGACCGGCCTTCTGCTGATCACGGCGCTGTACATCATCTATGAGGCGTTTATGCGGCTGTTGTTCCGTGATGTGCATATTCAGCCGAGTGTGACCGCAATTGTCATCCTGTTCGTCGCGCTTCTGATTGACATGACCCGTTCGAGGGCTCTAACGCGGGCCGCCGCGAAATACCAGAGCGAGGCGCTCGAAGCAGACGCCCTGCATTTTTCGACCGACGTTTGGAGCACGACGGTGGTGATCACGGGCATCCTGCTCGTCTGGGCAGGCGAAGCCTGGAACCTTCCGTGGCTCATCTATGCGGACGCACTGGCGGCGCTTGCCGTGGCCGGCGTGGTGCTCTGGGTCGGCTCGCAGTTGGGTAAGCGCACGCTGGACGCACTAGTGGACGCGGCGCCTGCCGGTCTGCAGCGACGCATCGCTGATTCCATGAGGCAGATGGACGGCGTTTTGGAAGTGGAACGCGTGAGGGTTCGGCGCGCGGGTAGCCGACATTTCGTGGACGCGACCGTCAGCGTACCCCGGAGCACGAGTCTCGAGCAGGTGCACGCATTGACCGACGCGATCGAGGAGCGAGTCGGCGAAATCGTTCCGGCGGACGTAATGGTGCACGTCGAGCCGCGTGCACCGCAGGGCGAACATCTGTTCGAAGCCATCCGCGCACTCGCGCAACGCAAAGGCCTGCCCATTCACGATCTTACGGCGCAGCAGCAGGACGGGCGGCTCTTCGTCGAGCTGCACCTCGAGGTGGACGAGAACCTCAGCCTGCGCGAAGCTCACCGCCAGGCGACAGAGCTCGAGGAAGGCATTCGCGCGCTGCGCGATCCGAATACAACCGAAGTGAACATCCACATCGAGCCGCTCGGGACAAACATCGCGACGAGCGATGGAGGTGCGGGTGAAATGAAGAGACTATCCCGGGACGTTGAATCCTTCTTGAATCAGTTGCCGGAAGCCTTCAATGAACTGCTGAATTGCCACGACGTGCGTGTGCGGCAGGTGGAACACCGCACCCTCGTTTCCTGTCACTGCACGATGCGAAGCGAGCTGCCGGTTACGCGGGTTCACGATTTGATGGCAGTGCTCGAGGATCGTATCAAGAAGAAGTTCCCCCAGATCTACCGTGTGACCATTCACCCCGAACCCATCGAGGAGCGTGCCTAGACGGGACCTGGAGCAGAACCCGGCAGACCGTTCCTACACCCGCTTCGCGGGACGGAAACTCACCTGGGCAGCAAAGGCAAGAAGGATCGGGATACAGACGACGACATAACGCGGCTCAGGAGTTCCGAGCGTGGTCAGAAAAACCGTGCGCACGAAGAGATAGCCGGCAAGCAGGGCGACCGCAGGCCGCGCCGCGCGAATTGAGCGCCAAAGACGTGTGGCGCCCCAGGCACCGAGGAGCACATACAGACAATTGAGGAGAAAAAAAACGATGGTCACGGCGAAATCCAGGGGATCGTCCTCCAAGCACTGCGCCAGGGGAAAAATGCTGCCCGAGAACGGCAGGAACTCGATCCGCGGGGTGAACCAGATGGATAGCGCACGGGCAAGCGGAATCTCCAGATACGTGCGGACCGGGTGACGCGCGGTGCGCTCGCGCGCAATCGCCGCGAATGCGGCGTCCTCCTCCGCGGAAAGGGTAAGTGTTTCGTTGTATTCCTGGAGCGTAGCCGCAACGCGTCTTTTTTCGTCCGGCGTATCGAACGCGCTGGCGGGGATGTCCTCGAGACGAATCGGCTCTTCTTCCAGCTTCCAGGGAACGAGATAGACGTCGCGGAAACGCCAGAGCCAGGTCTTCTCCCACGCAATCATTCCACTCGGAACAGTTTCATCCGGGAGCTGAGCGTAATACGGCGTGAGGAACTGAACTTTGTGCAGGGTCACCCCATTGCGCACGGCCCACGGCGCCAGCGGTACAAGGCAGGCAATCGCCATCAGAATGACCACGCGAATCCACCGCCACGGCTGCCGCCGCCTCAGCAATAACACTCCGAGCACCATCCAGGAAACAACCATGAGCAGCGGGATTTCCGGCCGGAACAGCGTGCCCAATCCCACCAGGAATCCCCCAGCCACCCCTAGAATCTCAAAGGGATGGCGCGCAAGGAACGGCCCAATCCGAGGGCATGCGGGCGTCAGGAAGAACATAACGCCGCTGGTGCTCTTTACTTGCTGAACCAGGAACAGGAGCGCTCCCGCGCTGAAAAATGCCGTCCAGATCTCCGTGAGCGGCACGGCCGTATAATTCGCCAGGAAAGGACATGTGGCCGCAAGCCACATCGCCTTCGCCTTTAACCGCTCGATATCTTCAATGGTTTCCGAGGAGATCAGGACAGCGAGCATGACGATAAGAATACAAGTGGAGAGATCCACCGCCACTTGGCCCAGCATGACCCAGAGCCGCGCAGCAGCACCCGAATGGCCCGAGAGAAAATAGGTTACGGCCAGAAAGGCCGAGTAGCCGGGCATGCGGATGTCCACTGGCGTGAGCTGGCCGTCCACGAACATCCCGTACACGCCGTGCCTCAGCCAGTTATCCGCAAACTGCTCGTAAAGAGCCGTGTCGCCGGAATCGGCGGGGAAACGGAACACAAAGAACAGGCGAAGGAAGAACCCTGCGGCGAGAGCAACGGATGGTTTCGCGAGAATGCGTTTCATCGAATACCGCGAATGTTACCTCACGCAGGGCCTGGGCAGGAATCAAACACGCCTGGAACGATTGACACGCCCGCCGAGTGCCGATAGCTTGAGAGGTTCGATGAAACAGCGAAGACCCATCTTCTATGATGCGAACCGCGCCCGCTGGCGACGGACGAGCCGCGTGCTGGAAATTTCCGGGGCCATCCTGACGCTGCTCCTCGTCTATTTTTTCATAACCATTGTCGTCCCGGTGTACCTACCTGCCGTTCTCCAACAAGGCGGGCGGCCCACCTACCGCGCTGTACCAACGAAGAAGAATGCAAAGAATTTGCCGGTGCGGGAAGGCCGAAAGCTGCGCGTCGCCGCAATCGGTGAGGTGCCCGCTGCGTATGACCCGCTGCGAGCAGCGTTTTTTGTGAGCTGGGACCCCACGAGCCTGGCTTCGCTCAAACGACACTACAAGGACATTGACCTGCTCATTCCGGAGCAATTACACGCCGTGACGCCCGATGGCGGGCTGACGGTGGTGGACTACGAACGCAATCAGACGTTGCAAGTCGGGCCGGAGACGGCGCTCGCGCTGCTTCAGGCGGACAAGCTGCATCAATGGATCAAGCAGCAAAAAACCGCCACGCCGAATTTTGAACTGCCGATTATGGGGCTCGTCAACAACTACGATGGCACGACCTGGCGTGTAAAAGAACTCGCGGCACTCCTCGCAAATCCTTCGGCGCGCCTGCGCCTGGTGGAGGATCTGACGGAGTACGCCGTGCGCGCGCGGCAAGCCGGGATCGTCGTGGATTTCGAGGAAGTCCCGGCGGCGCGCCAGCAGCAATTCCGGCAGTTCGCGGCAGAACTGGCCCCCTCCCTGCATGCGGTGGGACTGAAGCTGATGGTGGCGCTTCCCGCGCGGGATTCGGCGTACGACTATGCCTTCTTCGGCTCCCAGTGTGACGCGATCATCTTGATGAACTACGACCAGCACTGGCTCACGTCGCCACCGGGACCCATCGCGGCGCAGGATTGGTTCGTCGAAAACCTGCGGCAGGTGAGGCAGATTGTTCCGCCAACAAAAATCGTCATGGCGATCGCGAACTATGCATACGACTGGCCGGAGGCGAAAGCCGGAGTGCGCGAGCCCACGGTAAGCCTGACCGTGCAAGAAGCGCTGCTTCGCGCGTATGAATCTGAAGCGCAGGTTGAATTTGATACGGATTCGCTGAACCCGCACTATTCCTACTTCGACGAGCACGATCACGTGCACAGCGTGTGGATGCTGGACGCGGTGACGGCGTATAACCAGCTGCGGGCGAGCGAACGCGAAGGAGTGCAGGGCACCGCCGTGTGGCGGCTGGGCTCGTCCGATACTTCGTTATGGCCGATCTGGGATGCCGTGCGGCCGGACGACGCCGCGCGCGCGAAGCTCGAAAAGCTTCCTCCGGGACCCGACCTGATCCTGGAGGGCGACGGCGACGTTTGGCGAATTGCCGACACGCCCAAAGAGGGGCGCCGGACGTTTCGTTATGACGCATCAACCGACCTGATCACGGGCGAAACCTATGTGGCGTATCCTCTTTCCTACAACATCGAGCAGATCGGCGCAGCGAACCGAAAGATCGCACTGTCCTTTGACGACGGGCCGGACCCCAGCTGGACGCCGCAAGTCCTCAGGATTCTGCGGGAGAAAAAAGCGCCCGGCGCGTTTTTCGTAGTCGGCGATGAAGCCAGCCGCTCGCCGGGCTTGCTCAAGCAGGAATATGCGGAAGGGCACGAGATCGGCAACCACACCTACACCCATCCGCACTTCGATGATATCTCTCACGCGCAGCTCCGCATTCAGCTGAATCTAACGCAGCGGCTTATCGCGAGCACACTCGGGGTGAAATCAACGCTCTTTCGCCCGCCCTTCGGAATTGATCACCAGCCGGAGTACGCCGAAGAAGTGGCAGCCCTGCCGGTTCCGCAGGAGATGGGGTATCTGCTGGTGGGCTCGCGAATCGACCCGCGGGACTGGCGGCAGACCGACGGAAAACGCCAAATCCCGGCTTCGGAGATCCTGGAAGGAGCTCTGCGGCAGGCAAACAAGGGAAACATCCTTCTCTTGCACGACGGAGGCGGAGATCGCAGCCAAACCGTGGCGGCTCTGCCGCAGATCATTGACGGGCTGCGGGCCAGAGGCTACGAGTTTGTGTCCATCTCGTCTCTGCTCGGAAAGACACGTTCGCAGGTGATGCTCCCGCTCGATTCCCGCGAACAACTCGAAGCGCGCGCCGACGCGTTCATCTTTTCGGTGTATCACTGGCTGCGGCTGGGAATGGCGATGCTGTTCGTCGCCGGGATATTGCTGGTCAGCGGGCGGGCTCTGATCATCGGGATTCTCGCGCTGATCGAAAGACTCCGGCCGGACCGGGCGGTGATTTCCGACCCGCCGCCCACCGTAAGCGTTCTGATCCCGGCGCTCAACGAGGAGCGTGTGATTGTCGAGACAGTGAGGGCGGCGCTGCAATCGGATGTGCCGGGTTTGCGCGTGATCATCGTGGATGACGGTTCGACCGACCAGACGAGTGATTTGTTGGAGCAACATTTCAGGAACGAACCGCGCGTCAAGATTATCCAGCAGACGAACCGTGGAAAAGCAGCCGCGCTGAACCGTGCTCTGGCTGAGGCGGAAACGGAAATTGTCGTGACCATCGACGCCGACACGGAAGTCGAGCCGGACGCCGTGTCCAAGCTGTTGCGCCATTTTTCCGATCCAAACGTCGGCGCGGTCGCCGGCAATGTAAAAGTTGGGAATCGAACGCGCTGGCTGACACGCTGGCAGGCGCTCGAGTACATCACCAGCCAGAACATGGAGAAACGCGCGTTTGCCCTCCTAAACTGCATCACCGTGGTGCCGGGCGCGCTCGGCGCCTGGCGGAGAAGCGCCATCGAAGCTGCGGGGGGAATCACGGCAGACACGGTGGCCGAGGACGCCGACCTAACCATCGCGATCCGGCGGCTCGGCGGGCGGGTCGGCTACGATGAAGAAGCGATCGCCTGGACGGAAGCTCCCGAAACCCCTTCCGCGCTGGTGCGGCAGAGATTCCGCTGGACTTTCGGCACACTCCAGTCGTTCTGGAAGCACAGTGGCACGCTTTTCCGGCCAAAGTACGGGACTCTGGGTTGGATCGCGCTGCCAAATATTTTTGTATTCCAGCTCATCCTGCCGCTGATCTCGCCGGTGATCGATCTGATGTTTCTCGGCTCGGTGGTGCTCTGGGTCCTGGCGCAATTCCGCCTGCTGCACTTGCCGCAGATTTGGACCGCGGCAGATCTTGAGAAATCGGTCCTGTTTTTCCTTGGTTTTCTTCTGATTGACCTGTTCACCTGCGTCGTGGCATTCGCCCTCGAGCGGGATGAAGATTGGACTCTGCTCGTCCCAGTCCTTCTGCAGCGCTTCTACTACCGGCAGTTGATGTATGTCGTGCTGTTCCGCTCAGTGAAGGAAGCCGTCAGCGGCCGGCCGGTAGGGTGGCGCGGGGTTGAGAAGGAAGCCCCCCGGGAGATTGCTCACGCCTGAGGCGGCGGTACGTCCGGCTTCTCAGGAGGCTCTCCACTATTTGACCCCCGAGTTGCGGGCGGCGAACAACGGGGGCCAAATGAACCGTCAAGCATCCCTGAAAGCCCCGTCGCGGCAACGGGAAAGTGGATCCGCCGGGCGACCCTGCGGGCGGGAGACCTGCGGGGGCGCAGACAATCTTTCGTAGATTTTCACGAGGGCCGGTCTTGAGGTACGATAGGCGGGCTCACGGAGGAGGTCCCCATGGCCATAACATTCACCCTGAATGGAAAATCGCAGACCGTGGACGTCAGCCCGGAGATGCCACTTCTGTGGGTCCTGCGCGACTCCCTGAACCTGACAGGGACGAAGTTTGGCTGCGGCATGGCGCTCTGCGGGGCGTGCACGGTGCACATCAACGGCGAAGCGACCCGCTCCTGCATCACAGCGATTTCGAGCGTGGCAGGCAAGCGCGTGACCACTATCGAGGGGCTCTCCGCGGACGCGAGCCATCCCGTGCAGCGCGCGTGGATCGAAGAAGACGTCCCGCAGTGCGGCTACTGCCAGTCCGGGCAGATCATGTCTGCCGTCGCCCTGCTCGCTAAGAAGCCCAATCCGACCGACGCGGATATCGATGACGCCATGAGCGGCAACATTTGCCGCTGCGGCACCTACCAGCGAATCCGGAAAGCTATTCACCGCGCGGCTGCCGCGCACAGCACGGCACCGAAACAGAAGGCGGCGGCTCACCAGGGGTAACTGGGCCCCGTTTGTGCCAGGACGCCTCATTCCCCTTGGAGTCTCTCCGACCTCTTGTACCATTGCGGTTTCTTACGTTTTTGACGATGGGGGTTTTCTGCGATGAATCCAACACTTCGTCTTGACCGGCGCGATTTTCTGAAGGCGTCCGCAGCGGGCGGCGCCGGTTTGATTCTCTGTGTCTACCTGCCGGGGAAATTTGAAGCGCTTGCGGCTGAATCCACGCCGACGGCGCGGTTTGCGCCAAATGCCTGGATCCGCATCGCGCCGGATGATTCCGTCACCCTACTCATCGACAAGTCGGAAATGGGCCAGAGCGTTCAGACGTCGCTCGCCATGCTCGTCGCCGAAGAGCTCGAGTGCGACTGGAAGAAGATCCAGACGCAGTTCGCACCGGCCGCGAAGGAATATTTCAACCCGCTCTTCGGGCTTCAGGGGACGGGCGGCAGCACGAGCGTGCGTGCGTCCTGGGGACCGCTGACCAGGGCGGGTGCAGCGGCGCGGGAGATGCTGATCGCGGCGGCGGCAAAGAAATGGGGCGTGGCAGCGGCAACGTGCCTGGCTGAAAATGGAAATGTGCACCACACGCCGACGAAGCGGAAGTTGAGCTACGGACAGCTTGCGGCCGATGCCGCGCAAATGCCGATGCCCGAAAAACCTGCCCTGAAAGATCCCAAAGACTACAAATACATCGGCAAACCGGTGAAGCGGCTGGACACCCCTTCGAAGGTGAACGGCCGCGCGGGTTTCGGCATGGACGTGCGGCTGCCGAAGATGCTGCACGCCGCGGTGGCCCGGTGTCCCGTGTTTGGCGGAAAGGTGGCTTCCTTCGACGGTTCGAAGGCCGAGAAAGTGCGAGGCGTGAAGCGCGTAATTCCGATCTCCACCGGGATCGCTGTGATCGCCGACAATACCTGGTCCGCCTTTCAGGGCTGCGAGACTCTCCAGATCACTTGGGACGAAGGAGTCAACGCGGCGAACACGAGCGCGGAAATCCGAAAGATTTTCGCGGATGCCGCGGAGAAAGCCGCCGCCGTCGCCCGCAAAGAGGGAGACGCGCCAGCGGCGCTCGCGTCAGCCGCGAAAAAGATCGAAGCTGCGTATGAGGTTCCGTTCCTTGCCCACGCGACGATGGAACCGATGAACTGTACCGCGGACGTGCGCGAGGAAGGATGCGACATTTACGCACCGACGCAGTTTCAGACTTTTGTGCAAATGACCGGTGCGAAGATCACCGGTCTTAAACCGGAACAGGTGCGCGTTCACACCACGTATCTCGGCGGAGGCTTTGGCCGCCGCTCCGAGCAGGACTTCATCGCCGAAGCTGTGGAAGCGTCTAAAGCCGCCGGTGTGCCGGTGCAGGTCACCTGGACGCGCGAAGACGACATGCAGCACGATTTCTACCGCCCTGCGGCGCACAGCCGGCTGGCGGCAGGGCTCGACGCCGAGGGCTGGCCAATCGCGTGGACAGCCCGCATCGTAGGGCCATCCATCATGTCGCGTTTTTTCCCAAGCATGGTGAAGAATGGACTGGACCGGAGTTCCGTCGAGGGCGCAGCGGACCTCGCCTACGCGATTCCGAATCTCTTCGTGGATTATGTGATGCAGGAAGCCGGGGTGCCTGTCGGCTTCTGGCGCTCGGTGGGAAACTCGCAAAATGCTTTTGTTAGCGAATGTTTCCTGGATGAGGTGGCCCACGCGGGCGGAAAAGATCCGTTTGAGCTGCGGCGCCGGCTCCTGAAAAACGCGCCGCGGCAACTGCGCGTGCTCGAGGTGGCCGCAGAGAAGGCCGGCTGGGGCCAGCCGCTTCCCGCGGGGCGCGCGCGTGGCATCGCAGTCGTCGAATCGTTCGCCAGTTACGTGGCCGAAGTGGCGGAAGTATCCGTGGATCGAAGTGCGCGCACCGTGCGGGTGCACCGCGTGATTTGCGCGATAGACTGCGGAAAGGTAGTTAATCCCGATACGGTCGCAGCGCAGATGGAAGGCGCCATCGTGTACGGCCTTACCGCCGCACTGAAAGGCGCAATCACCATTGATCGTGGCCGGGTCCAGCAGAGCAATTTCCACGACTACGAAATGGTGCGGATAGACGAAACTCCCAAAATCGAGGTCCACATCGTCCCCAGCAACGAAGCTCCAGGCGGCGTGGGAGAGCCCGGCACGCCTCCGATCGCACCGGCTGTATGCAACGCGATTTTTGCGGCAACGGGCAGGCCCATCCGCAGGCTGCCGATCCGCGCCGAAGACCTTGCGTAGGAACAAATCGCGGCTCTGGCTGCTTGGAAGGCATATCGCCGGAAGGAGTTGCGTCTCTCTCTGCGCGCCCCTTCTGTTTGAGCCATTGCTCGACTCGGTCTGGCCGCTCAAACACCATTTCTGGCACCCCCTGGCGATTCGACGGCAGATTTGGTATGCTTTAGAAAGTGAAGGTACAGGGCTGTATCCCGACGTACGGGAATGGCACCGGAGGCCGACATGAGCGTTGTTCCCAATGCAGGCAACGGGAAAATTACCGTTCCCGGCATCCTCAGCCGTAAATTTGCTTCCCCGGATTCTCTTTCCAATGCAGCGAAAATTACCTGCCTGACGGCCTACGACTACCCGACGGCGCGCCTTCTGGATGAAGCCGGCATTGACGTGCTGCTGGTGGGCGATTCGCTCGGAATGGTCGTGCTGGGCTACGAAAGCACGCTACCTGTAACGCTCGAGGAGATGTTGCACCACACCAAGGCCGTGCGGCGCGGGGCGCGCCGGGCGCTCGTCGTGGCGGACATGCCCTACGGCAGCTACCATGCGGAGGATTCGGAATCCGTGCGCAACGCCGTGCGATTCCTGAAAGAAGCCGGGGCGGAAGCCGTGAAGCTCGAAGGCGGCGAGCGGCGCATCGAGCTGATCTCCCGGCTGGTGGAGGCGGAAATCCCCGTCATGGGTCATGTCGGATTGATGCCGCAATCGCTCCATGCGATGGGCGGGTTTCGCGTCCAAGGAAAAACACCGGACGCCGCCGAGCAGGTCCTGCGCGATGCACGTGCGGTCGAAGCCGCCGGGGCATTCTCCATTGTCCTCGAAGGAATACCGCGCGAACTGGCCGCCCAGATCACGAGGGATTTGCGCATCCCAACGATTGGCATCGGCGCGGGACCCGAGTGCGACGGCCAGGTTCTTGTGCTCAACGATCTTCTGGGCCTGAATTTCGGGCCATCGCCGAAATTCACGCGGCAGTACTCAAATCTTGGCGACGTCATTTCCAGCGCGGTGCGGGAATACTGCGCGGATGTGCGCGACGGCAGTTTCCCGTCGGACGCTGAGTCATACCATATGGCTCCCTCGGCCGGCGAACGCAAAAAGATTCGCGTAGAAATCTAGGCCCCCAAAGACATCAGTTCCTTCGAACACTAGAGGTGCGGTATGACATCCGACGAGGTTTGCCTGCTCTATGCATACAACGCCTGGGCCAATCACCGGCTGCTCGATGCGTGCGTGGAGCTGACGCCCGAACAATTCACCCGCGATCTTCGCTCGAGTTTCCCTTCGGTGCGCGATACGCTGGCACATATCCTGGGAGCAGAATGGCTTTGGCACGAACGGTTTCGGGGGCGCTCTCCCTCCGTGCTGCCCACCCCGTCCGATTTCCCGACGCTCGGTGACATTCGGAATCGCTGGACTACCGTAGAGGCCGACCTTTTGAAATTCGTCAGCAGCTTGACGCCGGACGACCTGGAGCGCGTCTACGAATTCCGCACGACGCAGGGCGAGGTCTATCCCAGCCCGCTCCGGCAGGCTTTGCAGCACCTGGTCAATCATGGGAGTTATCATCGCGGGCAGGTGATGGCGTTTCTCCGGCAACTCGGCGCAAAAGGCGTCTCGCTCGACATGATTCGCTTCTACCGCGAGCGCGGCGCGGCGGCCGGCGCGTAACCGTCACGTTTTCAGCCGATTGTGGAAACGATTCGAACCATCGCCTGGATGAAAGAAGCGGCGCGGCAGGCGCGCGCCGAAGGCCGCATCGTTGGCTTTGTACCGACGATGGGCGCACTGCATGAGGGACATCTTTCCCTAGTGCGCCGCGCACAGAAGGACTGCCGGCCAGTGGTCGTTTCTGTGTTCGTCAATCCAACACAATTCGGGCCCACGGAGGATTTCGCTAAGTACCCTCGCGCTCTCGAAACCGATGCGGAAAAACTTGTCGCGGCAGGCGCAGATTGGCTTTTTGCCCCGGAGCCGGCCGAGATGTATCCGGCAGGTTTCCGTACCTACGTCCATGTCGAAGGGTTGGGAGAGCGGTTGGAGGGACGCTCTCGGCCGGGGCATTTCCGCGGCGTTACGACGGTTGTCTTGAAGTTGCTCGAGATCGTCCGGCCTCACCATGCCTACTTAGGCAGGAAGGACGCGCAGCAGGTACGAATCGTGCAGCAAGTAGTGCGCGATTTAAACCTAGAGACGGAGATCGTCGTTTGCCCAATCCTGCGCGAGCCTGACGGCTTGGCGATGTCCTCCCGCAACGCCTATCTGAAACCGGAAGAACGCCGCGTGGCCACGGTTCTTTCCCGCGCGCTGGATGCGGCAAGAAAAGAAATGGCTGCGGGGACGCGCGACGCACTGCAATTGCAGGCCGCGATGCGGCGGGTTCTCGATTCCGAGCCACTGGCCACTCCCGATTACGTCGAGATTGTCGATGCCGGCACATTTGAGCCGGTGACGCGCATCAACCGCCCCTGTTATGCCTTGCTCGCCGTGTTCCTCGGCTCGACGCGGCTTCTCGACAACATGTTGATCGAACCCATGCCCGGCAATCCCGGTGAATTCCGCTTTGAGCTTTAGCTTCATTTCTGCGCCGTGCAGTTCCTGCTTCTGCTAGACTGAAGAGCACGGCCCGAATTCCCCAACGAGGTGATGGAGATGAAACAGATTCGAACCATTGCGATCGCACTGGCATTCTGCCTGGTGCTTCCAGTACTCGCGCAGGCTGCCGGCACTCTGCCTGCAGGCTCAACCATTAACGTAGTTACTGACCAGACCGTGAGCTCGAAGACGGCGAAGGCAGGCCAAACGGTAACCGGGACGGTATCCCAGGATGTCGTCTCCAACGGCAAGGTCATCATCCCAAAGGGTTCCGCGGCAAAATTGACGGTGGCCTCCGCGCAAGCTTCGGGCCGGCTTTCGACGCCGGCGAAACTCTGGCTACGGCTTCGGTCTGTCACCGTGCGCGGAAAGACGTACAGCGTCGCGACCACATCCGCCGGACATACGATGGGCGGCAAGGCAAAGCGCGACACGGTATTCATCGGCGGCGGCGCCGGAGCGGGCGCTGTGATCGGCGCAATCGCCGGCGGCGGCAAGGGCGCTGCCATTGGCGCGCTGGCCGGCGGCGCGGCAGGAACGGCCGGCGCAGCAGCGACCGGCAAGAAGGAAGTCGAATTTCCAGCCGAGTCGCGTTTGGTGTTCAAGACGCTGGCTGCCACGACTATCAACTAAACTTCTTCAAACGACAGGAAAAGAAAAGGGCGGCTCGCCAAACGAGCCGCCCTTCTTGCTTGCATCCCAAGGTTGCGCTATTTCTTTGAAACTTCGGCGAGAACTTCCCCCGCGTGCCCTTTGGCGCTTACGCTGTCCCAAATTTTCTCGATCTTGCCATCTGTGCCGATCAGAAATGTACTGCGGATGATTCCCAGGAACGACCTGCCGAGGAATTTCTTCATGCGCCGCACGCCGTAGGCTTCGATGGCATCGAATTCCGGATCGCTGATCAAGTCAAAGTTGAGCTTCTGCTTCGATTTGAAGCCCTCCTGTGCCTTCACGGAATCGCCGCTGATTCCCAAAAGCACCACGCCGAGTTTATCAAATTCTTTCTTTGCGTCGCGAAACTCGGACGCTTCGATAGTTCAACCGGGCGTGTTGGCCTTCGGATAGAAATAGAGGACGACGCGCTTGCCGCTGTAGTCCGAAAGCGAGATGTCGACGCCGCAATCCGATTTCAGCCGGAAGTCCGGGGCCATGTCCCCAACTATGAGTTTTGTTTTCGCCATGTATTCCTCTTGGACCGTAGATTCAGGAAAGTAGCCGCCGCAGGATGTCGTTGACGACCTGCGGATTGGCCCGGCCGCGCGTGGCGTGCATCACCTGGCCCACAAAAAACTTGAAGACGCCTTCGTTGCCCGCTCTAAATTTTGCAACGTTTTCAGGGTATTTCTTGATTACTTCCCGCGCGGCCTGCTCGATCGCGCCAACGTCGTAGATCTGCGCGAGTCCCTCGCTCGCGATAATCTCTTTTGCGGAGCGTCCGCTGCCGAACATTGTCGCGAAGACTTTCTTGCCGACTGCCCCGGTGATCTGGCCCGATTCGACAATGCGGATCAGTTCGGCAAGCGCCGCCGGTGAAACCGGGCTGGCTTCGATCTCCTTGCCGGAATCATTGAGCCTCCGCAGGAGCTCCGTCTGCATCCAGTTCGCAGCGCTTTTGCCGGGAGCGCTTGCACGTACGACGTTTTCGAAATAGTCCGCCAGAGCGCGCGACGCGGTGAGCACTTCCGCGTCGTATCGTGTGATGGCGTACTGCTCGGCGAAGCGCATGCGCTTAGCGTGCGACAGCTCCGGCATGGTCGAGCGAATCGCATCTTGCCATTCGGCGCTCACATGCACGGGCAGCAGGTCGGGCTCCGGGAAATACCGGTAGTCGTGCGCCTTCTCCTTTGAGCGCATGGATTCGGTCCGCCCGGCGGCCTGATTCCAGAGGCGCGTTTCCTGCGCCAGCTTTCCCCCGCTCTCGAGCAGGGCCACGTGGCGCTCGATCTCGTACTCGAGCGCGCGTTGCAGATACCGGAAAGAATTGAGGTTTTTCACCTCTACTTTCGTGCCGAACGCCGCACTGCCCCGCGGACGCACGCTGACGTTGGCGTCGCACCGGAGCGAGCCCTCCTCCATGTTGCAGTCGCTCGTCTCGGTATAGAGCATGACCTGCTTCAGCGTGGTGAGATAGGCGTACGCCTCTTCCGGGGTGCGGATATCGGGTTCGGAAACGATTTCGACCAGCGGCGTGCCGCAGCGGTTGTAGTCCACGTAGGTCTTGTCGCCCGAAGCGGCAAATCCTTCGTGGGATGCTTTTGCGGCGTCTTCTTCAAGGTGCAGCCGCGTGATCCCGATCCGTTTTCTCGCGCCGCCGTGCTCGATTTCCAGCCAGCCTCCAGCCGCAAGCGGCAGCTCATACATGGAGATTTGATAGCCCTTCGGCAGGTCAGGATAGAAGTAATTCTTCCTCGCAAACCGGGAATGCTCATGGACCGTGCAATGCAAGGCGAGAGATGCGCGCACGGCCATCTCCAACGCGCGCCGGTTCATCACCGGCAGCGTGCCGGGGAGCCCCAGGCAGACGGGACAGACGTTGGTATTCGGCGGATCGCCGAAGCGCGTCGAGCAGGCGCAGAAAATCTTCGTCCGCGTCTGGAGCTGGACGTGAACTTCCAGCCCGATGACGGGTTCATACTTCGCCAGCACTCCCGGAGCAACAGACGTCCCTTCTGACGCGATTTTCGTCATGGCAAGGAGCCGATTATAGCATCAGGCTGGAGGCGTCGAAGGCGCCGTCCGCTGGAGACACCGAAGCAAGGAGAGCCGGTGCGCGCAGCGTCATTCCTTTCCACCGAAACGGTAGTTCATGCCGATGCGGAAGTCGCGGCCGAGCGCCGGATAGCCGAGCGCGTCCTGGTATTGTTTATCGAAAAGATTGGCCACGCGCCCGTAAACACCCAGGCCGCGGCCCAGATCGTAGCTGGTGGCAAGATCAAAACGCGCATAGCCCGGATTGCGCGTCTGACCGAGGCCGAGAAAGTCGCTGTCCGTGCGCGAACCGCTGAAGAAGCCGGCAAGGTTCCAGTTCATCCGGTGGAACGCGGCGTTGAGGATGAGCGATCCGGAGTGCGGCGGCCGGCGAATCAGCCGGTTTCCAGGAAGCTGCGCCGGATCGAATGCGTTCGGCGAGGCCAGTACGAGGGTGTCATCGTGCGAGTACTCGCCCGAGATGCTAAGCCAGGGAAGAAGGCGCGTTTCCACTTCGAGATTGGTTCCGCGGGCGCGAGCGAGGTCGGTGTTGAAGAACGTCCCGAAGCCGAAGCCGCAGCCACCAGGAGGCGCGATCGGGCACGGCCCGCCCGGGAAGCAAAACGTAAAGCTGACGATGTCGTAAAAGCGGTTCTGGAAGTATTCCGCGGAGACGCGCACGCGGTCCCACGCGAGCTTCTGCTCGATTCCTGCGCTCCGTGTCCTGCTTCGCTCGG
Source organism: Terriglobia bacterium (assembly GCA_041497835.1). Classification (GTDB taxonomy): domain Bacteria; phylum Acidobacteriota; class Terriglobia; order Acidiferrales; family UBA7541; genus Acidiferrum. The sequence continues at coordinate 3,679 of JBGQHF010000022.1, read as the reverse complement.
GGCGGAGTGAAGGATTGCCGGGGAAACAGGGATCGCTCCCGAATGACTGATCGAGCCGCGGCTCCTTGATTCCCTGCCCATAAAAGAAGCGCAAACGCGTGTCGCCCCAAAATCCCTGGCCCAGATGCAGGGCGACCGAGGCACCCGCGCGCGGCACGACGCGCGTGCCAAAATTCGCATTGGCTTCGACGCGTAACCCGGCGTTCAGCGTGATCCGGTGCAGCGCCAGCCACCGGGCATCCAGAAAGCCGCCTTGATTGTTCCGGCGAACGTGACCTCCACCCAACGCATTGAGGAACGCATTCTCGGCTTCGTACTGATAGCCCGAGGTCACGCCAAGATTTGGCAGGAAGTAGCTCGATTGCGCAGTGAATCCCGCGCGATTGTATTGATTCCGCGCCGTGAAGGGAAAATCGCAGAACGAAGACGGCACAGCTGTTGGCGAACTCTGCGGACAGAAGGGATCATTCGGATTGAAGAAGTCCTGCCCGGGGTTGTCGATGAGTTCACGGCTATAGGACTCCGCGCTGCTGATTTCGTGGCGCCAGTGTGTTCCGGTCTTGAAACTCCAGCGCGCATTCGCACTGAAAAAATGCAGCGCACTGTGCTGGTCGCGATTGGGCGGCTCGAGCAACGTCTGTCCCGGGATGCCGGCGTCACTCGTGTTGTTGCGCAGGGAGAGCCGCAGCTGGTTTGATTCGCTGAGGCTCCAGCCGAAATTGCCGGAGAGCGTGCGATTCAGGATCGCGTTGTTCACGCCCTGGCCGTCCGCCTGAAAATAAGACGCCGCACCCGAATAATCGAATTTGCCAGCGAGGCCGCTGATTTGTGCGCCTCCACGGCCGGTGGTGAAACCGCCGCCTTCGCCGAAGAGAGTCGCAGCCGGGATTCGCGTCGTGCCACGATGCGTGAAGAGCTGAATTACCCCGGACACGGCATCCGTACCGTACAGGGCGCTCTCCGCGCCCCGAACCACTTCCACCTTGTCCACGTTGTCGAGTGTGAAGTTTGAAAAATCTACGGCATTGCCGGGCTCATTGACCGGCGCGCCGTCCACAAGCACTTTGGTATAGCTGGAATTGCCGCCTCCCAGAAAGATGGAGGCCGCTCCGCCCTCCGGACCTGTGCGCCCAATGCTGATTCCGGGTGACACGAGAAGGAGATCCGTGATCGTGGAGATTTTTCGCCTCTCCATATCTTGCCTCGTGAAAATTGTCACCGGTGCAGGCGAGTTGGAAGACTCCACCGGCTCGGCCTGTGCCGTCACGACGACTCTGGACGACAAACGCTCGAATTCAAAACGTAGATCGAGCTGCCGCGTTTCACCAAGAGCCAGATCCAGCGCGATTTCACGCGATACGAAGGGTTCGCGAACAAAGCGGACACGATAGCGGCCCGGGGAAAGCGCCAAGGCGAAGCGGCCTTCGGCATCGGACGTGGCGCCGTAAATGGTTCGGGTGGTGTCGCCCTCCGGGTACGCTGTCACGTGCACACTGCCAAGACCCGCGCCGCTCGGATCGGTCAGAGCCCCGGTCAAATGCGCGGACGTGGTGGAATCGGATACCTGTGAAAAACCAACGGAAGCAAACAGAAAGAGTAGAACTGCGGAGCCAAGAAAATTCTTTGTCATGATTCCTCCTCTCCCTCTCGCGCGGGAGTTGAAGGCTGGCCGGCGCATCCGGAATCGGCTGTGCAGGATGCGGACCTCGCAGGTTTCCTGGCTCGGCGGTACTGCATGCCCCTGCTTGCAAGGGACAGGCGCGTGGCCTTCCCGCGGCGTTTTTCACCCTACGGCACGCCGCAGTGACCTGCGCGCAGTTCGACTCCGCCTTACAGTCGCGCGGCGGCGACGGATTCACACCGTCTTCCCGTGCGCGAAGTCCGCGGTTAATAGAAAAAGGGGCTGAATCGCCCGGGTTTCGTTGTCGTCTGTGCCGTGGCGATCGTCCGCGGCGGCTTCGGTGAACGGATAAATACTCCTATTTTCCAGCCAGCACGCTGACACGCGGCCGGCCGGACGGGCCAAGCTCAACGCTCAGCGGCGTCTGGAAAACTTGTTCCAGCAATTCGCGCTGAAAAACGCTTGCCGGGGAGCCAACGCGAAGGCTTTTCCCGCGCTGAAGCAACACAACTTGATCCGCATACTCGGCCGCGAGATTCAACTCGTGTGTCACGACGACCACCGTATAACGATTCTCCAGGGCTAGGCGCCGCAGTACATCCAGCAAGTCCACCTGGGCGGCAATATCCAGATGCAGGGTCGGCTCATCGAGAAGGAGCAGGAGCGGCTGCTGCACCAGAGCGCGAGCCAGGATCACGCGCTGCTTCTCGCCGCCGGAAATTTGATCCATCCAGCGCTCCGCCAGGTTTTCGGCAGCGACCTGGGCCAGGGCATTGCGCGTGATGGCGATGTCTTCGTCTGATTCGAAGCGTAAGGTGCGGCGATAGGGATGCCGGCCCTGCAATACGAATTCCCAGGCACGCGCGGGAAATAACAAACTGCTTTCCTGTTGCACGACAGCGATACGCTTGGCCCGCGTGCGCGGATCCAGGCTGTGCGTCGTAAAGCCGTTCAGGAGCACGCGCCCGGAAAGTGGGGCCAGCGCGCCGGAAATGATCTTCAGAAGGGTGGACTTGCCGCTGGCATTGGGTCCGAGAATGGCGACAATCTCCCCAGGCCTCGCTTGAAAGCTCGTGGCTTCGAGCGTGAATACGGGCGCCTGCGAAGGGTTCGGAGCGTAGGCATAGCTGACCTGTTCGACGCTCAGGCGGGCTTCCGCGGCAGAGTGTGAGAAATCACCCGGCAGGCGCGCAGCCAGGACAGAGCCCGTCGTGCGGCCGGGCGCGCTCATGAGAGCCTCCGACGCAGGAGATAAATGAAAAGGGGGGCGCCCGCCATCGCGGTCATCGCGCCGACTGGTAATTCCGTCGGGGCCACAACGGTGCGCGCCAACGTGTCGGCGAGCACCACGGCAATCGCACCGCCAAGCGCGGCGGTCGGCAGCAAGACGCGATGGTCTGCGCCGAACAGCAGGCGCATCAGATGCGGCACCAGCAGGCCGACATATCCGATGGCGCCGCTGACGGACACCGCGAGACCCGTCAGGACAGACGCCGCGATGTACACGATGAGCCGGATGCGCGTGATGTCCACGCCCAAATGCATCGCTTCCTGTTCACCGGCAAGGAGGAGATTCAGGTCCGCAGCCGTCGTGTAAATCGCGCCCAGCGCCGCGAAAAATCCGATGCCGATGAACCAGCGCATGCTCACCGGCAAAGGGGTCGAAAGATCCCCCATCAGCCAGAAGGCGGTCCCGCGAAAATTGCTGCCGGTCAGTGTGGTCATCAGGAACATGATCACAGCGGAAAGAAACGATGCGGAGATGATTCCCGCGAGGAGCAGTGTTCCGGTGTCGAGCTGTCCCTCGCGGCGACCAAGAAAATACACGGCGGCGATGGTAACGAGCGCGCCGAGAAACGCACCCAGGGGCGTGAAAAGTGCTGCGATCGAAGGTGCGAGGCTCAGGTGTGGAGCGGCGATCAGAGCCAGTATGGCCCCCACAGCCGCGCCGCTCGAAACCCCGAGAACGTAGGGATCGGCGAGGGGATTTCGAAGCAAGGCTTGGAAACTGGCTCCGGCGACGGAAAGGGAGGCGCCGACAAACATTCCGAGGACGAT
>JBGQHF010000021.1:0-38092 GCA_041497835.1 Terriglobia bacterium | reverse complement strand
CTTGCCGCGCTGCGTGAGCCAGGCGGCGAGCGCCCCAGCAAAACGCTCGGGCGTGACGCGGAAGCTGACTTCAACGCGGCCCTCGCCGGTAGGGAGCGTGTCGTCAAACTCCGCAGCGTTCGTGAAATTGCGCATGCAGAATTGATCGAGCCACTCGAGCGGGCAGGGGCGTTTCTCGCCGGCGACGACAACTTCGATGATCAGCTTCTGCGCGTACATGATGGCGCCTATGCTACGCGCCCGGGACTGAAAACGAAACCTGCCGGGAGTGGTCGCTCTTTCCGGATGACAAGACAGGGTTTCTTGCGTAGTGGCGAGGGGGTACCGTACACTGTGGCGTTGAAAAGAACACTTCTCGCCAGCCCGGTCTTGCGTTCCTACCCTAAGTAAGCACAGGCAGGCGAGGCGCGTCCAAACGCCAGGGAGAACCGTTGAGCAACCCCCTAGAACGCTGGGTAGAGGAAACCACGCAGCTGACCAAACCCGATCGGGTGGTCTTCTGTGACGGGTCGGAGGAAGAGAATCAGCGCATGCTCGCGCAGATGGTCCGCGAAGGGCATTCGTGCGGGCTAAACGAGAAGACGTACCCGAACTGCTACCTGCACCGCAGCAATCCGAATGATGTAGCGCGGACCGAACAAGTAACCTTCATCTGCTCGCAGAAGAAAGATGACGCAGGGCCCACGAACAACTGGATGGCACCCGAGGAAGCCAAGCGGAAGGTCGGTGCGATTTTCGATGGAGCAATGCGCGGGCGGACGATGTACGTAGTGCCGTACATCATGGGGCCGGCCAGCTCGCCGATCAGCAAGATCGGCGTGGAGATCACGGATAGCGCGTACGTCGTGGCGAACATGCGCATCATGTCGCGGATGGGCAAGGTCGCCATGGGCCGGCTTGGCAGTTCGGCGGACTTCGTGCCGGGCCTGCATTCGCTGGCTGATTTGAATCCCGAACGCCGGTTTATCCTGCACTTTCCCGATGAAAAATTGATCTGGAGCGTGGGGTCGGGCTACGGCGGAAACGCGCTGCTGGGGAAGAAATGCTTCGCGCTGCGCATCGCGAGCGTGATGGCGCACGAGCAGGGGTGGATGGCCGAACACATGCTGATCCTGGGACTGGAATCGCCGGGCGGCAAAGTGACGTACATGGCAGCGGCGTTTCCCAGCGCGTGCGGAAAAACGAACCTGGCGATGATGGTGAGCGCGCTGGAAAGCCAGGGCTACCGCGTGTGGACCGTGGGCGACGACATCGCGTGGATGAAGATTGGAGCGGACGGCTACCTGCACGCGATCAATCCGGAAGCGGGCTTTTTCGGAGTGGCGCCGGGGACAGGCAAGCGAACGAATCCGAACGTGATGGTGGCGCTGCAAAAGAACACGATCTTCACGAACGTCGCGATGACGCCGAATCGCGAGCCGTGGTGGGAAGGCATCGAGAACGACCCGCCGGCGGGACTCATCGGGTGGAAGGGCGGAGCGTGGGACAAATCGCAGGGTCCGGCGGCGCATCCGAATTCGCGCTACACCGTTCCCGCGCACCAGGCGCCATGCATTTCCCCAAGCTGGGAAGCGCCCGAAGGCGTGCCGATCTCCGCATTTATTTTTGGCGGGCGCCGCGCGCGGGTGGCGCCGCTGGTCTATGAATCGCTAGGCTGGCAGCACGGAGTATTTGTCGGAGCAACGATGGCTTCGGAGACGACTGCGGCGGCGACGGGCGCCGTGGGCGTGAGGCGGCGCGACCCGATGGCGATGCTGCCCTTCTGCGGGTACAACATGGCGGATTATTTCCGGCATTGGCTGGAGATGGGCAAGCGGGTGCCGCATCCACCGAAGATTTTCCACGTGAACTGGTTCCGGCGCGGTGCGGATGGAAAATTTCTATGGCCCGGATTCGGAGAAAACGTGCGCGTGCTGAAGTGGATTCTGGAGCGCGTCGAGGGCCGCGGCGAGGCGCAGGAAACGGCCATCGGGTATGTGCCGGCGCGCGGCGCCCTGACGCTGGAGGGGATCAAGGCTTCGCCCGAGGCGATGGAAGAGCTGTTGCGCGTGAATCCAGCGGACTGGGAGCCAGAGCTGGCCGACACGAAGAAGTTTTTCTCCAAATTCGGCGACCAGTTGCCGCAGGAACTGCGCGAAGAACACCGGAAACTTTCAGAGCGATTCGAGCGAAGCGTGCCGGCCTGACAAGATTTTCCGACAGCCGCGTGAGCCATCTATTCTTTTTCCGTGTGTCTTGTGTTCAGAGAGATTCCCCGCTTCGCTCGGAATGACGCACATAGGCATTCTTTCACAGCCTGCTAAAGAATGGATTCGATTTCGGAGTCCAGGGAGACGTGGGTGGCGGGAAAACCGTTGATGGAAAAGCGGGGGCCATCCGATTCGGAAAAATGGAAGAAGCGGCTGATGTGGTAGTCCTCGTCATAGCCGCTGAAGAGGCGCTCGGCTTCGTCCTGAGAAAGATCGAAGGCCGAGATGGCCGCGGGCTTGCCGAAATCGTGGGCGAGTGCGCGGTAGCGATCGACGAGTTCACGAAGAGACAAGAGGGGGGCGCGGCGCGCCGCTTCGGAGCTCATGGCAGACTCCTCCCGTTTAGTGTACCTCGATACGGATGAAGATGGCCACGGGGACGCAGAGAGCACCGAGATGGATGAGTTTGGCGGGGATGTAGAGATTCGGTAAGATGCTAGGGAGCAATCGAGAAAGATTCGGAGGAAAAACAATGGCCATCACAGTGGGACAGGCGGCGCCGGAATTCGTACTGCAAAATCAGGACAAGAAGGAAGTGAAGCTTTCGGATTTTGCGGGCAGGAAAAATGTCGTGCTGGTGTTTTACCCGCTCGACTGGAGCCCCGTATGCACGAACGAGCACGCCTGCTTCGTGAACGACATGAAGCAGTTCGAAACGCTGGACGCCGAAGTGCTGGGGGTGAGCGTGGACAGCGTGTGGTCGCACAAAGCTTACGCGGAGAAAATGGGGATCAAGTACTCGTTGCTGGCGGATTTTCAGCCGCGCGGAGCGATGGCCGACAAGTACGGCGTCTTCCTGGCGGATAGGGGCATCACAGGCCGGGCGATCGTGATCATCAACAAGGCGGGGAAGGTGGCGTGGCTGAAGAACTACGACATTCCCGTCGTCCCCGATCTCAAAGAGGTCGCGTCCGCGCTGGCACAGGTGAAGGCAGCGACAGCGTAAGCGAAAAGAGATTCGCCACAAAGACACAGAGGGCACAGAGAAAGCGGGAGAAGCGGGAGAAGCGGGAGAAACGAGACGGATGGAGCGGGCCTGGATCAAGGGATTCAGGCCCATTTTCTTTTTCTCTCAGGAAGTTCCCGCGCCGAGCATGTTGGCCAGAAGGAACGGCGAGACGAACCACAGAAGAGCGACAAGGAGGCCGCCCCAGAGCAGCGATTGCGAAAGCGTGCCGGTGCGCACCACGGCATAAATGGCTGCAAATGCAGGAAAGAGGATCAGGAAGCCCTGCCCCGCGAGGCTAATCCAAAGCGCCCACGGCGGCGGGAAATAGCCGAGAAACCAGGTCTGCAAGCGCTCGGCGGGGAAACCGGGGAGCTTGGCCAGGTAACTCAGGGAGACCAGAACCAGCAGAAAGACGGCAGGCTTCGGGGCCGGAGGTGATTCGTCCGGGTCGTCCGCGGGAATCACGCGAGCCCATCCCAGAGCCAGAGGTGCAGCCGCCGCCAGGAGAAGGCAACTGAAGAGCACCAGCGCAAGAGCGGGATGTATTCCGACCGCAAGCAACATGGTACGAGAGATCCCTCGTCGCTACGCTTCTCGGGATGACAATTCCGATCGGATGATCAGCGCGCCGCGAAATCGTTGCGCACGACGAGGCCGCCCTTCATTACGAACCTCACGTTTTCGAGCGCGCGCACGTCGGAGAGCGGGTCGCCGCTAACGGCGATGACGTCGGCAAAATGACCGCGCGAGAGGTCGCCGACGATATCGGCCCAACCGAGAAGATCAGCGGCGTTGACGGTGGCGGCCTGAATGGCGTCAAGCGGCTTCATTCCCCACTCGATCATCTTTGCGAATTGCTTTGCGTTGTCGCCGTGAGGATAGACACCGCCATCGGTGCCGAAGGCCATCTTTGCGCCGCCTTGAAACGCGCGGCGGAAATTCTCGCGCTGGAGGCGGCCGAGCTTCTTCTCCTTCTCGATGGACTCGTGGAGCATGCCGACCTTCTCGCCCTGTGTAAGGATGTAGTCATCGTTGTAGATGTCGAAGACGAGATAGGCGCCGCGCTGCTTGGCGAGGGCGATGCCTTCGTCGTCGATGAGGCTGCTGTGCTCGATGGAATCGATGCCGGCGCGAATGGCGTCCTTGATGGATTGCGTGCCGTGGGCGTGCGCGGCGACTTTGCGACCCAGCTTGTGGGCCTCCTCGGCGATGGCCTGCATCTCCTCGAGCGTGAACTGCGGAGCGCCGGGCTGGTCGCCTTTGGAGAGGACGCCGCCGGAGGCGCAGATCTTGATGAGGTCCGCGCCGTACTTGATCACTTCGCGGACCTTTGCTCGGGCTGCCCAGGGGCCGTCGGCGATGCCTTCGGCTTTGTAGTGAAATTCCGAAGGCAAGAGATTGTTGTCACAATGGCCGCCAGTAATGCCGAGTGCGGGGCCGGAGACGAGCATCCGCGGACCTTCCACGTCGCCGTCCTTGATGCCATCGCGGAGTGCCACGTCAGAAAAACCATCGGCACCGACATTCCGGACAGTAGTGAAGCCGGCGCGGAGCGTGAGACGGGCGTTCTTTGCGCCCGTGATGGCCGAACGCGGGACGGAGATGCCGAGACCCGCGTAGCCGGAATCGCCCGGGTCGCCGGTAAGGTGGGTGTGGACATCAATGAGTCCCGGAACACAGGTAGCGGCAGTGAGATCGACCGGCTTGTGGCCGCTAGGGAGGGATGTGGAGGCGGCGGGGCCCACGGCGGTGATCGTTCCGGTATCGTCGAAGACGATCACTTGATCGCTCAGGAGCCGGCCGGAGCGAACGTCGAGGAGTTTGCCGCAGTGGACTGCGCCGGGAGCCGCGTGGGCGAACGGAGCAAAGAGAATGAATCCGAGAATGACGAGCAGGGTTTTACGCATGTCTCTCCCTCAGTGGATCGGAACGAAGCGTCGAGTATACAGGGACTCATTCCCAAAATAGCCATGGACTATTGCGGGTTGGTTGCGCCGGACTTGCCTCCGGAGCCTGCGGTTTTCCCCGCGAAGGAGCGGACGAACAGGACGAGCTGCCAGCGCTGCTCTTTGCCCAGCTTCTTCTTGAAAGCGGGCATCGGCTTGCGGCCTTCGCTGACCTTGTAGAAGATCTCGCCGTCGGTCAATGCGTTCATGCGCTTTGCGTCGGTGAGATTCGCCGGCGGCGGCTGGTACATCATGCCCTCGGGGCCATCCCCTTCCCCAGTCTCGCCGTGGCATTGGCCGCAATTGTCGTGATAGAGCACGGCTGCGGATTTCAACGCGGCGTCGGACGGGGCGAGCGGATTCTTCACCCTTTTGGCCTCCTCAGGAACGGTCCAATCGCTCTTCTGGAGGGCGGCAAACACAATCGAGATGCAAATCGCGGCAAACACACCAGCCAGAAGGATTTTTTTCATGCGCAGACTCCGCTGGCGATGGTTGTCCATGAGTGCAAAATGATTTTCGCACAGTCGCAGCAGGAGCGAAAAGGAGAGAACAGCACAGACGGAAACCGGTGCTACCGAGGTTCAGGAGCGGAAAGTGAGCCAGAGAAGCTCGGCGTTGAAGGCGATGATGGCGAGCGCCACGACGCACGCGCAGGCGGTGGTGAAGCGTGAATTCGTGAAATCGCCCATCTTCTTGCGATCGCTCGTGAAGCGAATGAGCGGTATCACGGCAAATGGCAACTGAAAGCTGAGCACGACCTGGCTCAGAATCAGCAGCGGCATAACTTTGCCTTCGCCGGCCAAGCCGATGACGAGCGCCGCAGGGATGATGGCCAGCAAACGCGTGATGAGCCGGCGCAGCCACGGCTTGAGCCGTATATCGAGGAAGCCTTCCATGACAATCTGGCCCGCGAGCGTGCCTGTGAGCGTCGAGTTCATGCCGGACGCGAGAAGCGCCAGGGCAAAAAGCGTGCTCGCCAGGCCCGCGCCCAGAACGGGGCTGAGAAGGCGATACGCTTCCGCAATATCCGCGACGTGGCCCATGCCGCGCGTGTGAAACGCCGCAGCACCAAGAACGAGAATTGCGGCGTTGACAAAGAGGGCGAAGCCGAGGGCCAGAGTGGAATCGAAGACGGCGTAACGGAGGGCTTCGCGCCGGGCGCGAGCCGCCGCGCCGAAGGCCCGGGTTTGCACAATGCTCGAGTGGAGATAGAGGTTGTGCGGCATGACGGTGGCGCCGAGGATGCCGATGGCGATGTAGAGCATCTCGCGGTTGCGAAGAATTTCGAGATGGGGCACGAAGCCGCGGGCTGCCTCGCGCCAGAGCGGCCGGGCAAAAAAGATTTCGTACGCGAAGCACGCGGCAATCGTCGCGATCAAGGTGATGACAAACGCTTCAATCAGGCGAAAACCCCGGCCCTGCAACGCGAGAATCAGAAGAACGTCGAGCGCGGTGATACAGACGCCAGCAAGAAGCGGCAGACCAAAGAGAAGCTTGAGGGCGACAGCGGAACCGAGTACTTCGGCGAGATCGCAGGCGGCAATAGCAATCTCGCAAAGCACCCAAAGGGCAATCCCAGTGCGGCGCGAATAATGGTCACGGCAGGCCTGCGCCAGGTCGCGCCCGGTGACGATGCCCAGCTTCGCCGAGAGCGCCTGGAGGAACATGGCCATGAGATTGCTAAGCAGGATGACACTGAGAAGCGTGTAGCCGAACTTTGATCCGCCGCCGAGGTCCGTGGCCCAGTTGCCGGGGTCCATGTAGCCGACGGCAACGAGGTATCCCGGCCCGGCAAAGGCCAGGACTTTGCGGAACCACGATGCTCCTGCGGGGATGTGAATCGTGCGGTACGCTTCCGGCAACGACGAGAGGGTTCCCGTGCGGCGCCACGCGGGCGAAGCCTCTGCAGCGGGTTCCCCTGTGCCGGCCGGGGAACCGGATTCGCTGGCGAGGGCTGCATCCGGCTCGAGTTGTGGGGGGATTGTGGGTGACATGGACCGAGTTAACCGTATTAAATACTGGAATGAAACTATACTTAATACCGGGCGATGTCAATAGAACTGCCGGAACACTTGTTCTTGTCGTCAGCGGGCGGCAGGGTCCCGCGGGCCACGGGGCAGCGGAACCGCCGCGGGTGTGGTACTTTCGTGAGCGCAACAGGGGAGAGACAAGCGATGGAACAACAAGGGCAGGGGCAGGTTCAGATCAAGGCAGACGAAAAAGAGCTGCAGGGGCAGTACAGCAATCTCGTGATGATCCACCACAACGTGGAGGAGTTCACGCTGAATTTTATCTATATCTTCCCCAATGGGGCGCAGGGCAAGCTGCTGTCGAGCGTGATCGTGAGCCCGGGCCATGCAAAACGTATCTGGAGGGCGCTGGGAGAGAATATCTCGCGCTACGAAACCCAATTTGGAACGATCAAGGAATTGCCGGAAGGCGGCACCCCTGCGCCAAACGTGGGATTCGTGCAGTAGGGGCTAACCGAGCGAGAGCGACGGCAAGGGGGCTATTTGTCGAGCTGAACGGGCGCGTCGGTCCTGCCCCATTCGAAAAACGAAGCGGCGTACATTCCTGCCGAGTAGCCAAGATATCTGGCGACAAAAAAGTCCATCGAAGATTGCATCCCGGTGCGGCAGTAGGTGACCACGCGAGTGCTGCGGCGCGCGCCAGCGGCTGAGTAAATACGGCGAAGCTCTGCCAACGGTTTGAGAACGGGGTTTTCGCGGCTTTCCAGCAGTTCCATCCAATAGAGGCAAGCCGCTCCGGGGATGTGGCCCGCACGGGGCACGTCCTGGGAAAACCGGAGGCCGGAGAATTCTTCGGGCGGGCGCGCATCCAGAACCACCGCGCCCGAAGCGTTGTTCCCAGCCGCAGCGCGGGAGAGGCTGCGCATTCCCTCCAGATCAATCAGGATTTCGCGGCGCGGCTGGGAAGTGAAGTTCCCCTTCGAGACAGCGGGAATTTCGATGGAGAGTGCGCGACCCTCGCGCTTCCAAGTTTCGAGGCCGCCATCGAGAAGCGCGGAGTGGTCCGCGCGGCCGAGATAATCGAGCGTAAAGAAGGCGCGGGCAGCCAGCAAGCCGAGGCGCTCGCCATAGAGAATGATTTTGCTGTCATCGTTCACGCCGGCGGATGAAAAGACCGCTTGGAGTTTTTCGACCGAGGGCAATCCGTGGGGGACACCATCGCGTTCTTCGGTGATGTCGGTAAGGCGGACGAGACGCGCGCCGGGGATGTGGCCTCGTTCATAGAAATGAGCGTCCTGCGCGATGCACAGGACAACGAGGTTCGGTTCCTGCAGATGCGCCGAGAGCCAATCCGCGGAGACGAGCAATTCTTGCCGGAGTGCGGGCACGTCCTCCTGCGAATGTCCGATGGCCGCAGAGGCAGAGGGTGAGCCTGGGAGGACAAGCATGAAACCGAAAAGGAGCCGGATTGTAGAGCTGCCACGCATCTCCCGCTGCTCGCCAAATTAGCGCTTCGCGTCTCCCTTCACAACGGGGAGGTTCTGCATTTCCTGCCACTCGTACATGGAGCCATCATACATCGCGGCGTGATAGCCCAGATATTTCGCGAGGAAGTAACCATGCGATGCCTGGTAGCCGACTTCACAGTAGGTGATGACCTTGCGGCCCGGCGGTATTCCCGCAGATTCGTAGATGCGGCGCAATTCTTCGATCGGGCGGAAGACCGGGCTTTCCTTGCTGATGAGCGTGTCCAGCCAGTAGATGTTGGCCGCTCCCGTGAGATGGCCATCGCGATAGCGCTTCTGCGGGCGTGCATCGACAAGGGCGACCTGCGAAGCGGCGGTTTCCGCGGCGGCTCTGGCTTCGTCGAGCATGGCGCGAACGCCGGGGCGAACGCGCGGTGTGAAGCTACCTTTCGAAAATGCCGGCGTTTCGGTGGAGACAGGGCGATTCTCAAGGGTCCACTGCTCGTAGCCGCCGTCGAGAAGAGCCGTCTTTTCGTGGCCGAGGAAGTCGAGCGTGTAATAGGCGCGGGCGGCGAGTGGGAACCACGCCGTCGTATAGATGATGACGCGGGAATCGTCGCTCACTCCGGCTTCTTCGAAGGCTTCTTTCAATTGCTCGGTGGAGGGCAATTCCACCATCGCGCCGACATGTTCGTCGAGGAATTTGCTGATCTGGAGGAAGCGCGCACCGGGAATGTGGCCTTTATCGTAATCGGCTTTGTCCTTGGCGACGTGGAGAGTGACGACGCCGGGGTCGCTGGAATGCTCGGAAAGCCACTGCGCGGAGACTAGCATCTCGGGATGGGCAGGGGCCTGGGGAGCGGGTTGGGCCTGGGGCGGGGTCTGCGACGCGGCGCCGCTCTGCGCGGGGCAAGGAGATGCCGCCGCTATGATGAAAAGCAGGTTCAAGCATAGGTTCATGACGCGTGCGGAGAATGTAGACATGCAACGGCGCTCCTCTGGGAAGACTGATTGTAGTCGGGCACGGGTCATTCCGAAAGTTTCCCCGCAAGATGCTTCCGCCTTGCCCCGACACCCGTCCCCTCCCACATTAAACGGAACGAGGCGGAAAAGGTTTCCTGGCTTCGCTAAGAATTCCCGATCAAAGCGAGGTGAAAGGTGGAATCTGCCCGTCATGCGAGTTTTGGGCCGGTCATGGTAGAATTTTCGGAGTTGATTGTTCGGGCCTGTAGCTCAGGTGGCTAGAGCGCGCCCCTGATAAGGGCGAGGTCGGTGGTTCAAGTCCACCCAGGCCCACCAGTTTCGAGGTTCAACAGGACCAGCCGCCTCGTGCTCACCGGACTGCGCTTCGCTCCTGTTTGTTCTCGAATTTTCCTCGCTGCCTCGTCCCATCCAAGTCGAATCCTATTCCAATGGAATCGCGGGCCTGCACATGCGACGACACTTCACAGCCGCGGGACTGGGATTATTTCTTGATGAGGATGGGGATGCGGGGGAAGGCGAAACTGCCGCCGGCGGCGTCATCGATGAGATTGACCTGGCATATGTAGAGTCCCGGAGGGAGCTGGCTCAACGGGATGTCGAATTTCACGCGGGCGGCGTGGCGGCCGGGGTCATCGAGAGAGGCGATGACGGCGGGCGAGGTCTCAAAGGCTTTCACGGCGCCACGGAAGAAGGCGACGCTGCTCATCACGTGCACGGCGTTTTTCGGCGGGGGCGCTTTTTTCTCCTGACCCGCGGCAGGGGTGGCCGGAACGGTGAATTTCTCGGGGTCGTACACTTCGAGATACACAAGGAGGTGCTGGTTCGCGGAGAAGACGTGCGTGACATTCGGAACGAGCTCCGTCCCTTCGCTGATCAGCGGATTATTCCGATCGGCCTTGGATGCTGTCTTGGTCTGGTTGCTGATGACGACAGAGCTGACTCGCAGCAGGTTTTTCTTCAGAGGCTTCCGCAGGTCAGGGACGACGATATCCGTCTCGAATGAGCCCATCTTCCCGGTCTGGTTTTCACGGAGCAGGCACTTGAGGTGAAACGTGCCGGGGCCGAGGAGGAAGCCCGTGTTGTACTGGACGTTTTTGTGATGGAGGTCCTGGCCGGCATCGGTGACGAGCTTGACGGTGTCGCGAATCGAGCCGACGGGGAAGCCGCTCTTTGGGTCACGCAGAGATCCGATGACCTCGAGGGATGCCCGGCTGGAATCCTTGCTTGTGCCGAGGGGAATCTGCGAGCCGGGAACGACCAGCGAGACGGCAACGAAATAACGGTCTTCAGCGAGCCGGAAATAGGCCGTGGAAATGTAAACAGCGAGGTCCGTCACCGGGAGCTCGGCGCTCAGTTCGTTTTCGAGCTGCGCTTCGCGGTCGCCGCGGTTGGAGTGGGCGAAGTCTTTGACCGCAAAGTATCCGGCGCGGTATTCGAGCTTCCATTCGGGATGCGTGGTCCGGACAGTGATGCGGCGGAAGCGGCCGTCGCGCAGGGGATTGGCGCTGTGGTAGCTCAGCATGTAATACGCGGCGGTATCCGCGTGGACGCGGTTGAAGACCACGCCGAGGTCGTTGGAGTCGAGGAAGGCTTTTCCGCCAGTGTCTTCGGCGAGCGTGGAAAGCGTTTCCTGCGAGGAAAAATTGGCTTCAAATTGCCGCTGTACGCCCGCGCCGGAGTAAGCGGAAACGCCGCGCACGCTGGCCCGCTCGGCGCCCCCGCCGGGGGGAAGCGCGGCGAGGCCGCGAGAATCCACCGTGTACAGCGCGAGATTGGCCATGACCGCGGCATTGACCGTCGAGCGCAACTGCGATTGGTTCTCGATGCCGTTGCGCGTGAGGCCGCTGCTGAAGTAGATGATGGATTTCTTCTGGGAGATCGGCGCCAGGGCTTTGGCAAGCGATTCGAGCGCGCGAAGCTTGCGGTCGGCATTGAAGGTGTTGAAATCGCTGTCGTCGGCGGTAAAGGCATTGCCGGTATCGGGCGTGCCCTCGGTCGTTGCGTCGCTGACCGAGTCGTAGCCTTCTCCACTCGAGGAGCGGAGCTGCTTGAGCTTTCTCGCGAGAATCTCGCGGTCGGCGGTGAAGTCCTGGTGGATTTGCAGGGAGCTCTGAAAGGTGGCGATAGCCACAAGATCGGCCGCAGCCATCTGCATGGCGATGAATTTTTCCGCGGAGGCGATGGAACGCTCGATTTCGTCGGGCTGCATCCCGGAGAAATCGAAAAAGAGAATCATCAGACGGCGGTCGTTGAACGCTGTGGGCGCGGGCGGCGGGGGCTGCGGGCCTTTCGTGGTCAGCACGGGAGCGACCGGAGAAGTGCTCGCTTCCTGCGCCGCCTGTGCGGCCTGGTCGGGGTTTTGAAAGTCGCAGCTCAGGAGCTGCTGCGGCTTGTTGTCTTCCAAGATCTGAAAATCAGCGGCCTTGAGTCCGGTGATGGGAATTCCCTTTTTGTCTTTGACCACGACGTCCACGAGGACGATTTCGGTTGTCACCCGAATGGTGGCGGGGGCCTGCGGGTTCTGCTGCGGAAGCGAGGGGACGGCAAGAGCGCCAGCCAGGAGGAGGCTGGTCAGAGCGCGGTAGCGATGCGATGAGATCATGCCGGCAACTCCGGAATCAGAAGCGGAATCGCGCGATGAGTTCCAAGTGGCGCATCGGCGAGACCGAGGTTACGCGCCCGAAGGAGGGCGAGTTCACGACGGTATCAATGGCGCTGAAATTCGCGTGGTTGAAGATGTTAGACCCCTGAAGGCGCAGTTCGAGCTGTTGGGCGTCTTTGATGGTGATTGTCTTGCCTACGCTCATGTTAAAGGAAATTGTGCCCGGGCCGGGAACGGTGTTGCGCCCGGCATTGCCGAAGAATCCGGCGGCAGGAACGGCAAATGCGGCGGTATTAAAAAATGCGGCGGTTGACGGATTGTCGAGAGCCACGGACTGTCCGGTGACATTCGCGCGCAGCGTGCCATTTACGCCGTTGCTGACATCGTTAAAGCTGCCAAGCACGCGTGGCGTGAAGTGAGTTCCGGAAGCGAGGGTTACGGAAGCATTCCACGTCCATTCGTTGAGAATTGTCGCGGCCGTGCCGCCGTGCGCGAGCCAGCGACGGTTCGCGCCGAAGGGAAGCTCGTAAATGTAGTTTCCAGTGAACCTGTGGCGCTGATCGAAGCTGGAAAGGGCGCGTTCTGCCGCGAGATTCTGATCATTCTGCGCCACCACAGTGGCGCCGCCGCCGATGTTGGAAGCATCGTCGATGGACTTGGCATAGGTGTAAGTCCCGGCGAAGGAGACGCCGTGCCGGAGGCGTTTACGCAGGCTGACGGTGCTGGAATGCAGGATGGAAGATGCTTCGGAGGATTGCCAGAGAAACGACTGCACGCCGGGAATGCGCGGCCCGGCGGGCCCGCGATTGGGCGCGCGGACGACATCGAGGGCGGCGCCCTTTGTCCCCGTGTAGCCGATGTTCAAGACCATGCCGCCGGCGAGTTCCTGCTGAATGTTGAGATTCCACGTCTGGACGTAGCCAAGGCGGTAGTCGCGGTCAATGCCGAAATTGTTGGTGACGGTGGAATCTTGCTGCGGGAAGCCGGCCTGAAGGCTGAGCGGAGTTGCGGGCGAATTCACGTTCGTCTGCGTAACGGAAAAGGGCGGCTGGTAGGCGAGTTGCTGGACGAACGAGGCATATGCCCCCGTGTTGTAAGTGACGCCGTAGCCGGCGCGGACGATGGTCTTGTTTCGCGGCTTCCAGGCGATGCCGATGCGCGGGGCTAGATTGTTGCGGTCAGGATTGACGAGACCGAAAGGAAATTGACCGTTGAACGGGCCGGTTTGACCCGGTTGGACGGGTGCGGCGGCGGTGAAGTTGTCATTTACGTCTAGGTTGACGAGGCGATTGTCCTTTTCACTGAAGGGGGAGATGTATTCGTAGCGCAGGCCGAAGAAGACGCTGAGCTTTGCGAGGACGCGCCAGTCATCCTGCACGTAGAGGTCCCAGGAATTTCCGCGGAAGTAATACGTATTGGCGCTGAACTGGATGGAGGTCTGCTGCGGCAGACCGAGAAAATAATCGGCTAAGTCGTAGCCGGTTCCCAGTCCGGTGAAAACAAATGTGCCCCGCGGGTTGGAGTCTGCGCGAAGATTCTGGTGGATGCGGCGGAAATCGCCGCCCAAACGGACATTGTGCTTCTTCTTGTTCCAAGAAAGCGCATCCCCAATCTGCCAGGTCAGGTCGTGACGGAGACGAGGCGTGACGTCGCTGAGTCCGGAATAGTGCGTAAAGGAAAGTGAAGGAACGCCGAAATCGAAGGGATCTTTGGATACTTCGAGGATGCCGAGCCCGCCTTCGATGTCTTCCTTGCCCGCGTAGAAATTGCGGACGTCGATGCGGTTTAGGTTCAGGTTGAAACTGGCGCGGTTTTGCCACGCGCCGAAACTTTTTGCGTGAAAAACACCGAAGTTCGCGCCCTCGCCGGACGTGCGTCCGCCGAGGAGCGGAGAAAAATTCGGCGAGTTGCTGGCACTGGTGCGGTGATTGAAATTGAAGCCGATGCTGTTGCGCGAACGGAGAGCGGCGAACGGCCCACCGCCACCGCGGCCTGAGCCGCCGCGATTGGAGCGGGTGCGGTTTTGGTCGCCGGCGCGTTCGAGCGAATGCGTGAGGCGAAGATTAATGTTCTGGCTGCGATCGGCAGCGGATGTGACGCGATGAAAGTTCTGGACGGCGCCGGGCTGATTGGGCCGCGGGATGTATTGCAACAAACCGGCCGCGGCCGAATTGATGCGGCCGGGGGGAATCGCATTCAGAGCGAATGGCTGGCCCGTGGTTGGATCGATGACGACGACGGGTTGTCCGGCATTTGGCCCCGTTTGAATCAGGGTTTGGGAGAAATCGCCGGCGCGTTCGGCGGGCGTGGGAACGGTACCGAAAACGTCGAAGGGATTCGTGGAAAGCGATCCAAAGTAGCCAAGGAAAAAAAAGGTGCTCTTGCTCGCGTCAAAGAGGTGGGGGATTTTCAGGGGGCCGCCAAGAAGCGCGCCATAGCGATTTTTCGAATAGTTGGGCTGGCCGGCGGGAACACCGGACAACGAATACGAGCGCGCGTCGAATATGGAATTGCCGGCTTCATAGAAAATCATGCCGTGCGGGCGATTGATGTCGAAGCGGCGGGGGATGCGAAATACACCTGGTCCTCCACCCCCGGGCCCGCCGCCGAACCCGCCGCCGGGTCCGCCCTGAGTCCCGCCACTGCCGGGTAACTCTCCGCGGTCGCGCATCTCCTGGATTCGCTCGCGCAATCTCTCCGGGTCGAAGGCGGTGTCGTTGGTTCGCCCTTCCGCGCCGGTGACGGAGAATGATTCGGTTGCAGCATCGGCTCCGCCGAAGGCAAGGGAAGGCGATCCGGCGGCGGCCGAGTTGCCGTTTGCTCCGCCCTGCTGCGCGCCGGAATCTATCCCCGTAGCATCCGGCGTTTCCCCCGGTAGGAGCGTCTGGAACCCCCGTCCAGTCTCCGGGCCGCCGAGCCCCGCCAGCACCCCGCTGACCAGATCCGTTTGCTGAGCCCGGGAAGCCAAGGTGAGGCTGAAGTCGGCGCGTTGTGTGATGCCGAGCTTGTCCGGGGCAAAATCGATCTGGAGGATTACGCGCGCGAAGGCCAGCATTTCCGCGCGCACAAAGAAGCGGCCGGGCTCCGGGACGAGAATCGTGTAGGAGCCGTCCGTATCCGTCGAAGTGACATACCGCTTGCGGCTCGCCGGATTGTACGCGGTGACGCTGACTCCAGGGATGGGGACGTCGCCCGATTTCACCGTGCCGGCGATCGTACCGGAAAACGCGGGGGCCGCCGGCGCGGTCGCCTGGGCGCCCGCGGACTGTTCCGATTGAGCGAGAACACCGCTGCGCGTACCGGAAAGCAGGAGCAAGAGTACACAACCCGTCGTGAGTGCAATGTGATTTTTCGTCGTCATCCAGACTTGCGAGCGCCGCGCAATGCCCGATTTCCTTTCGGCCGAGGCTCCGACAAATCGAGCCGGGCTCGAGACCTTTCTGTGAAACGTTTTCCAGACTTGGAGCGTTCCACTGGCCGATGCAGGAGACACAAAGACGTGATCCCACACCCCTGCACAAAGACTTGCCAAGATCCCTCGCGAAAGTTCCCGTTTGTTGTGGAATCCTATGCGTGACACCGCGGGAGCCCAAGCTAAGGATACGACAACCGAGAAACCGGTCATGCCTGAATCTCGCCGCGGCGGGCGAGTGCAGTGATGCGGTCGGCGGCGCGGTAGACTAACGCCTGAATGGTCATGTGGGAACGGTTTGCCGCGAAAGAACGGCTGAAGTATGATGACGCGGTTTCAGGCTGCAGCGATCTTTCCCAGGAAGGAATTGCACTGAGCCTCTCTGCGGAGCCGCGCAAGAATCGAGAATGGCAACGACCTTCACAGGAGCGATCGGAAGCGGCAGCAAGTGGCTGCTGGACAAGATTGTCGGCGCCCTGGCCGCGACGGGCATCAATCCAAACGTTCTCACGTTTTTCGGGCTGGTGGTGAATTTCGGCGCGGCGGCGATGTTTGCCACGGGGCGTTTCCGTGCCGGCGCGCTGATCATTTTCTTCGCGGGTTTCCTGGACATGCTGGATGGACAGGTAGCGCGGCGGCAGAATCGTGTTACCGCGTTCGGCGCATTCTACGACTCCACGCTGGACCGCTACGCGGACATGGCGTTGTACATGGGGCTGCTGGTGTACTACTCGGTGAGCGGCCGGACGCCCTACGTGGTGCTCGCGGCGGTAGCCACCGCGGGCTCGGTGATGGTCAGCTACGCACGCGCCCGCGCCGAATCGCTCATTCCCCTGTGCAAAGTCGGCTTCATGGAGAGACCTGAGCGGCTCGTGCTGCTGATCATCGGCGGAATCTTCAACCGCATGGGGCCGGTGCTGTGGGTCATCGCGGTGATTTCCACGATTACCGTGATCCACCGCATCGTGTACACGTGGCAGGAAACGCGGGCGGGGCGGACGCTCCCGGGAATCAAGCTCACCTTGTAGTTTTGTTCAAGGATTCTTCCAGCGGACCGGCGATGATAAGGCGCACACGCTCGCGCAGCGCCGGTACGTCTTCCTTGGCCAGGCCCTTCGTCTCGATCGTGTCGTGGATGTACGCGGTGATCGTCGCGGGCCAGAGCATCCAGTGGCCGGTGCGGTGATGCGCGAACGATCCCGCCAGCGTAACAGGGACAATCGGCACGCCGAGCTGCTGGGCGACGCGGAATCCGCCATCCTGAAATTCGCTCAAGGAGCCGTCGCGCGTGCGCTTGGCCTCCGGAAAAATGATCAAGCTCGTGCCGCCGTCGATAGCTTTCCTCGTGAGGCGCCACATGCGCTTGAGGTCGGACGGCTTGCGCACGTCGGGCACAGGTACGTTGCCAAATCGCTTCATCAGGCGGCCGTAGGCGGGAATCTTGAAATGGGACTCCAGCTCCCAGCCGCGCACATATTGCGGAAGGACACAGTAGAGAACGAAAGGGTCAAAGAGATTGACGTGATTGATCATGAAGAACGAAGTGCGATGCGGATCAAAGCCGGGCGAGCGGCGCACCTCAATCTTCGCACCCGAAAAAAACGCAATGCGGCGGCAGAAGCTGCGCTGCAGCCAATCGTATTTGCGCGGATCGAGAAAAATCCCGAGAAACACGAGCAGCGGAGCGAAAACGAAAAAATGAAGCCCGCTCACAAGCCACAGCAGCGCGCTGCGAACGGCGAGCCACGCACGTCTCATATGTAGACGTCCACGGCGGCGGGAAGAATGTCCAGCGAGCGGCATTCGAGCGTCAGCACTTCTCCATCCACCAGGACGTCCACGGGCGCGGGTAGATTGAATTCCACCCTGCGGACACCGCGGCGCGAGGCGAGCTTGTGTTCGAGGTGTGTGCCGTCATAAAGCTTCGGCAGTGTGCGCAGAAGGTCGAAGCGCCCGATGGGTCCCCAGCGTACAAGCTCGATGAGACCGTCTGACGGATCGGCCTGTGGAGCGATCAGCATCGTGCCGCCGGTATATTTGCTGTTGTTGAAACTGAGGAAGAGGCAGCGGCGCTCGTCCCACTCGGTATCCTCGTCGCAGCGCAGCGCGAAGACGCGGCGGCGCAACTGAATGACACGAAGGAACACGCCGAGCAGATAGCCAAGCTCGCCGAGCGGTTTGAAGAGGCGATTGGCGAGCGCACCCACGTCCGCGGTGAAACCGACGCTCAGCAGATTGATGGAGTAAAGGGTTCCCGCCGAGTGTGTCAGGCGGAGAAGATCGCAGGGCCGGCTGCGTCCGGAGATCAAAGCCTGCATCGAATCATCACCGCCCTGCTCGGAAAAATCGCGGAGAAATGAATTTCCCGTGCCGAGAGGGAGAAATCCCAGGCCGACACGCTCGGGGGAGGCGCTGGCGGTGAAAACTCCATTCACAATTTCGTGCGCCGTGCCGTCGCCGCCCACGGCCAGAAATTTCCGGTATCCCTGCAGGTAGGCTTCGCGGGCCAGCTCCACGCCGTGGCCGGGCCCGGTGGACGCGATGACGTCCACGCGCAAGCCCGCCTCGCGGAGGCGTGCGAGCGCCGCACCAGCGAGTTTGCCGGAGCGGCCTCCGCCCGCGGCTGGGTTGACGACTGCAAAAAAGCTTTGCTTCACAGTCCCTTTGCAAGGCTCCTAAAGAGGCTGGATCGCTGCCGCTCGATCCATTTGCGCGATTTGCCCGGCGAGGACATTGCGTTTGATCTTCAGCGAAGCCGTACGCGGAAAATCCCCGTTCCAAAGTACCACGCCGTGAACGCGCTTGTAATTCAGCAGGCGGTTGTTCCGCTCGTTGATCTCGCGTCGCAATTCCCCGTCCAGCGATTGCCCGCTCTCGGGGTGAAGCACGAGGACAAGCTGCTCACTGGTCATGGAGCGCTGCGGCCAGACGTAGTTCGCGGCAAAAATGCAGAACTCCTTGACCGGCAAACCTTCAAACACATTTTCAATGTCCTCGGGATAGATGTTTTTCCCCTCCTCGGTGACGATCATATTTTTTTTGCGGCCGAAGAGCTGCAGGTGGCTCGCAGGGTCGAGACGCCCAAGATCGCCGGTCATGAGCCAGCCGTTCACGAGCGTCTCTGCGGTCAGTTCCGGCTCGTGCAGGTAATGCGACATGACGGTTCGGCTCCGCACCGCGACTTCTCCAATGCCGTCGGCATCGGGCTTTACGATGCGGACTTCTGTTCCGGGGAGCGGCCTGCCAACGGTATCGGCGCGGAATGGCTTCAAATCGTTCACGGTGATGGCGGTGCAAGCTTCGGTGAGGCCGTAGCCATTGGCAACGGGGATGCCGAGATCGTAGAAGAACTGCAGCGTCTGCGGCTCTGTGAAGGCGCCCCCGACGATCACCGCTCTCAGCTTACCGCCAAAGGCGTGATGAACCTGTCTCAACAGCAGACGGCTGAGCACGAGATGCGGGCGGCTGTGCGTGAAGCGCTTGTTCACCGCGATCAGCGCAGCAAGCACCTTGCGTTTGCGCGGTGAGAGCGCATCAAAGCGCGCCTGCAACCCCTTCTGCAAATTCTTCAGCACGAGCGGCACGAGGCTGACATAGGTGATCTCGTATTTCGAGAATGCCTCGCGCACATATTCCGGCCGGAGTGTCCGCAGGTGGACCACTGCGGCTCCGCACGTGAAGGGCCCGATGAAACCCACCATGAAATCGATCGCATGGTTTGTGGGCAGGATGCTGAGGTAGCGCACGCCCGGCCAGAAAGGATAGAGCGAAGTCAGCGCGACGCACTGCTCGAGATAGTTCTCGTGGGTCATCACGCAACCCTTGGGACGGCCACCGGTGCCGGAGGAATAGACGATGCAGGCAGGAGCTTTCCGCGGGCGCGGCACGAATTCCGGCTCGCCCGGCACACAGAAGTCTTCCCAACGGTGGGCGCCGGCGAGGTCGGCGTTTGGAGGTGCCTCCGTAACGAGAATCGTCTTCACCCCGCTTTTCTCGCGCTCGGGAACCGCGGCGAGTTGCCGCCAGATCGGATATTCTGTGATGAGCACGCTTGCTTCGGAGTGCTTCAACAACTGCCAGTGGTCGGCGGGTGCCAATTTGTAGTCGAGCGGGACGAGGACTCCGCCGCGAAAGAAAATCGCGTAGGCGGAAATCAGCCACTTCGACTGATTCGTCATGATGATGGAGGCCCGGTCGGCCGGCCCAAAACCAGTCTCCTGTAATGCCCTGGCGAGCGGGAGTGCCTTCTCTTTGAACGCGCGATAGGTGAGGCGCTCTTTCTCGTTTTCGCGATCGGCCTCGATCAGACAGACTTCGTGTGAAAACCTCTCCAGAGCGTCGCGTAGCGCCGCGCCCAGAGATTCAAATTTTGAGAGATCCAGCATTACAAGCGGGCTTGGATGCGGCCGGCGAGCGTGCGAAAATCGCTGACGCCCTGGACTTCATAGTCGGGAAGCTCGATGCCGAAATGATTTTCCAGTCGCGTGAGAAGCTCGAGGGTCTGCAAGCTGTCAATCCCCAGTTTTTTGAAGAAATCGTCATTTGGCGAAAGGGATTCCGCGGGAACGTTGAAGTGGCTCGCCGCCAGGGAGAGAACTTCCTGCGTGGTTTGATCCAGTGTGCGCATACCGCACTAAATCTATCATCCCCGGCAGGAATTGGAAAAGCGGGAGGAGCGCCACAGCATCCCGCGGCGCCCGCTACGGAATCACCGGCAAGAGGATATAGGAAACGTGCGATCCGGAATGATGAACTGTGTTCCGAGCGACGCGCCAGGAAGTTTCGTCGTAATTGTGGCCGCCGGTGTTCAGGTTACGGTCGAAGCGCGGAAAGTTACTGGACGAAACCTCCAGGCGGATGCGGTGCCCGGGAGCAAAATAATTGCTGGTTGCGTTGAGGTTGAGATGCAGTTCATACACTTCGCTGGGCTTCATGAGCCCGGGCTTATCGAAGCCATCGCGGTAGCGAGCGCGCAGGATGCCTTCCTGAATATTGTAGGCGGTGCCGTTGGAATAGATGTCGACCAGCTTTGCCGTGAAATCCGTGTCCGGGGCGTCGGATGAGACGTACAGGACCACTTCGAGGGGGCCGGTGACCTCGACACCCTTTTCGAGTGGCTCCGAAGTGTACACCAGCACGTCGTGGCGCATTTCGACGTCGGATTGATCCACGGCGCCGGATCTCAAATCGCCGATCGCGGGGCCCCAATCCGGACCACCGACGGTAGGCACAGGCGAGCGCGGATCGTAGACATAGTGGTCGGGCGGCTCCTCGGCGGGGCGGTCGGTGGAGAGGAAACCGTCGCCGAAGCGGCTGTTGGCGTGGCCTTCGCTGCGCAGATAAAGCTGAGTGAATTTGGTCCGCGCGAGGGGCCATTCTTTTTCACCGCGCCATTCGTTCTTGCCCATGACGTAGAGCTGTACTTTGGCC
Organism: Terriglobia bacterium; assembly: GCA_041497835.1. Classification (GTDB taxonomy): domain Bacteria; phylum Acidobacteriota; class Terriglobia; order Acidiferrales; family UBA7541; genus Acidiferrum. The sequence goes on along the minus strand of JBGQHF010000021.1, from coordinate 17,081 downwards.
ATTCTTTCGACGCCGTTCGTCACGCCCTTGAGCCAGTGATCGAACCAAGCGAGATACAGTCCAAAGTAATCATAGCGGGCGTCACCGAGATTGCGGTCGCCGACAATCGTGTTGAGCGAGGCTTGCTCGTAGCGACAGTGAGTAGTCGGAGCGATGATGATGAACTGGTTTTCGCGAGAGCGGGCGAACTCGCTATTTTTCGAGACCAGGTCGGCGAGGCGGAAGGTGTCTCCAGCGCCGTAGTCGTACCAAGCGTCCACGAAGAGGGAGGGCACATCGAAGCGGTTGCTCTCATCCACGTACCCAAGTGTCTTCCACCAGGGATCGCGCTCGGGATGGGAGACGAAATCGTCCCAGTCGGTGGGCGGCATGCCGGCGCGAGTCATCATGCCCTTGAGCGGAAGGCTGCGCCAGAGGGATGGCCAGTCTACTTTCGGGGGACTGAACTCCTCGTACTTGGAGGGATTTGTCTTGTCGCGCGGCCGCTCTTTGACCCCATTGGAAAGAAACCAGTCGGCGCTCGCGGCCAGCTCGAACGCGCCTCCCCGCAGGGAAGCGAAGTACTGCATGCCGCCGCTGGCGGCCTGCGGGTTCATCGCGAGATGGCGCAGGTGGCGCCGCGCGGACATCTCCACCTGGTTCTCGCCTGAGTAGGAGCAACCCGTGGTGCCGACGTTTCCCGTGGACCAGGTCTGCTGCACCAGCCACTCGACCGTGTCTTCGCCGTCGCTCGCGTCGGCGGCGGAAACGGTGAACGTGCCCCCGGATTCGTACTTACCGCGAACGTCCTGGACGGCCACGATGTAGCCTTGCGCGGCAAAGCGCTTGGCATGGGCTTCATTCCACTCGCGACTTTTTCCATACGGGGTGCGAATCAGGATCACGGGGAAACGGTCTTTAAGGCTTGCGATCACGGGGAAATAAAGATCCGTGGAAAGCCGCACACCGTCGCGCATGGCGACCTTGACGCTTTTTTCGATGCGCACTTCATACTTCGCCGGAGGCACGGGGAAGTGCGCGACCGGGACCTGCGCGCAGAGCGAAGAAGCAAGCAAAACAACCAGAAACAGAGAACGGAGGAAACTGTGGGACAAGATGCTTTCTCCTTCCGCGCCGGAGATCACGGCAAATACGGCATGGCGTCGGTGGATTCGACGAATTTCTTCAGCGCCGCCATCACCGCCGGCCGCATGAATAGATCGCAGAAAATCTCGATTTCGCGGCGCAACTCGTCATGCGGGATGGGCTTGATGAACTTTTTGGCGGAGATGCGCGTGGCGGCATCGAATTTCGTGATTTGCGCTGCGGTCGAGCGCGCCAGGCGGAGGGCCTCGCCTTCGGCGGCAAGTTGCGAGACGAGACCGATAGCGTGGGCGCGAGCGGCGTTGACGCTGCGGCCCGTGAGCAGGAGATCGCGGATGAAGCCGTTGCCGAGATCGCGCTTCAAACGCGGGATGCCGCCAAAACCGGGGATGAGACCAAGGCGCAGCTCGGGAAAGGCGAAGCGCGCCATCTTATCCGCGATGATAAGGTCGCAGGCGAGGGCCAGCTCGAGTCCGCCGCCGAAGCAGACGCCGTGAACGGCAGCGATGGTCACAACCGGAGCAGCGTCAATGGCGTTCATGACTTTGTGGACGCGCTCGAGGAATTCGCGGACGCCGGCGAGACGCTCCTTCTCGGGAAGCGGCGCGGCACCCTGGTAGAGCTCGCGCAGGTCCGCCCCGGCGCTGAAGCCGTGCTTGCGTGCGCTGGAGATAATGCAGACGCTCGTTTCCTTAGCCAGCGCGTCGAGGGCCGAGACGAATTTTTCCAACTCCGCGAGCATCCTGGAGCCGATTTCGTTGGCGGGCTCGCGATCGAGCGTCAGCTCGAGAATGCCATCGCGCCATTCCCAACGAAGTGCGTTTCCAGTGAATGACCTCATGCCGGCTCTCTGTTGACCCCTTCGCGGTCACCCCTGACATCGTACATGGCATTGATTTGGGAAGCGAAGCGGGAAGAGATGGCGTCGCGGCGGAGCTTGCCGTTGGCGGTGAGCAGGCCATTTTCGGGTGTGAAGGCTTCGCGGAACACGGTGAAGCCGCGAATCTGGCGATAGTGCGGTAATCCGGGATTGACTGCATCGAGCGCGGCCTGCACAGCGGATTCTTCCACGGTGCCTGTGACGAGCGCGCACAAATATCCCCGGCCATTGCCTACCAGAACAACCTGCTGGGCGCCGGGAAGGAGTTGCTGCAGTTTTTCTTCGATGGGCTCGGGCGCGATGTTGTGGCCCGAATTGAGAATGATGAGGTCCTTGATGCGGCCGATGACGCGCCAATTGCCCCGGAGGTTGACCTCGCCCTGATCGCCGGTGTGAAACCAGCCGTCCTGCAGGACGCGCGAAGTTTCCTGCGGGCGGTTCCAGTAGCCGGGGAAAATGTGCGGGCCACGCACGAGGATTTCCTCATTCTCTCCCAGCCGCATCTCGATACCAGGGATGGCCGGACCGACGCAGCCGGGCTCGGGCGGCTGGCGGGGATCGTCCATAGTACAGATGGCCGTGGTTTCCGTAAGCCCGTAAACTTGCAGGACGGGAATGCCGAGCATGAGGAAAAACTGCTGCGTTTCGGGAGCCAGCGGTGCGGAGCCGCAGATGATGGCGCGCAGGTTGGATCCGAAGCGCTCGCAGATCTTCGAAAAAATCAGGATGCGGCCGAGGTCCAGCCAGACGCCGTCGAAGGTTTCTCCCCTGCCGACGTGTTGCCGCTGCCAGGCTTCACGCGCCCTGGCAAAAATCGCGCGGATCGGCGCAGCGCGCTTGGCGAGCGCATCCTCGACGCCGCGGCGCACACGTTCGAGGAGCGTCGGCACGTTCAGGAAATAATCGGGCGCGGCAAGCCGGATGTCGTCCGCGAGCCGCGTCAGGTCCATCGAAAGAGTAAGGACGCATTCGCGCATGAGGCAGGAGAGAAGCAGAATCCAGGAACCTGCAAAGTTGAAAGGTAAATAATGAAACACCTGATCGGGGCGCGAGGACGAGCCCATGAGCTGATTGAGCCTCTCCGTGGTGCAAGCGAGCATGTGACTCACGTTGCCGACGTTCAGGCAGACGCCTTTGGCTTCGCCCGACGTGCCGGAAGTGTAGATGATCGTGACTAACGCCGAATCCTGCAGCGACACCGGCTGATCCGGAATGGGCGCGGCCGTTTCTCCACCCAAGACCTCGCCGAACAGCACACGCGGAGGTGCCTCCGGCCACGCTTCGGCAATGGCATCGCCAAGCTGCGTCTCGCTACAGAACAAGAGGCGCGGCTGGGAATCTCTCAGGATCGCGGCAAGCTCAGAGGGAGCCTGGCGCGAATAGAGGGGGATGGCGATTACGCCTTCGGCCATCAGCGCCAAGTCGAACGCGATCCATTGACTGGAGTTTGGGCCGAGCAGGGCGCAGCGGTCACCCGGCTGAAGCCCAGCGCGGCGCAACCAAGCGCGAACGCAGCGTACCTTTTGGAGTAGCTCCTTGCCGCGAATGGAAACCATTCCGCTCGCGGAAAGCTCCTGCAGGACGATGCGGTCCGAAGCACGCTGGATCTGTGCGAAGAGGTTGTCGAGAAAATTGGGCATTGCCATCAGGGCTTTGGCGCGCTGCTCATGCCGACTGGCCCGCAGACAGTAGCGCCGGGGTGGACCCGTGCCGCTCGATGAAAGCGCGCAGGTTTTCGCTGAGCGGGGGCAGATAGTCTTCCCAGCTCAGAACGCCGCCGCGGAGGGGAAATTGGGGGTATTGGCGCCGCACCGCCTCTTCGAGGAAGACGCCCATGCGCGCCATGACTTTTAGATTGCGGACGACGGTGCGGGCGATGCCGCCGCGGACAGCGTCCTGCTCTGCGTGCAGACGCTCGAGCACGCCGAGGAGCTTAGGCTCGAGGTCCGGATCATCCACTGTGAGGAGCAGGTGCCCGTGGCCGCGCTCGGTCATGAGGTTGCGGATGCGCTCGTCCATGGTGACGCCGGCGGAGGCAACCAGCGCGGGCATGCACGTGACGATGCCGTGGTAGCGCGAAGAAACCATCAGGGTAGACTGCCGCAGAATGCTGACGAGCTCGAACATGTCGAAGTCATCAGAGGTGAAGACGGGCGTACCGGGAAGAATGGCGGTCATGTCTCGGCATGCTCGAGCGTCCAGGCGTTCCATGGCGACGAGGATCGGAAAGACGCGATGCCGTTCTTGAAAAGCGGCCACCGCTTTCGCGAAGCCGGTGAAGTAGTGCTTGTACTTCGCATCCATTTCCGGACCGGATTCGTGGAAATAGACGGTGCGGTACTGGCTGTCCGCGTACGCGCCGGTGGTGACCCGCGCGAGATACTTGGCGACGGACGCACTGACCGGCCAGACAAAGGGATTGATAGGGCAGAGAGCGAGAATGGGTGTCTTCTCGTCCCAGCCGGCGTCCCGCAGGGTCTTCCGAGCGTACTCGGGCGGGTGCGGCTCAAACGTCCACGCCGTATCGGTGCCCAGCTCAGTGGGAACGCCGAGCTTGCTCAAGAGCGTTTGTGACTCCGGATTGCGCGTGATGATCAGAGAATCGCGGACAAATCGCGCACACATGCGCTCGATGAGGGGATTCATGTGGCCGGCTTCGGCGCCAAAGCCGATAGAGAGCTTATTCTCCGCGGAGGCGAGGCCCAGCGAGCCGATCATCATGGTCGTGAGCGCGTTGGCAAACTTGCTCTTGAACATCGAGCCTTCGCAGGCGATGACGCCGTGATTGGCGCGCACTTCGCGGAAAAGGAACGGCGGGTAGACATCGGGGAGATAAACCTGTCGGGAGCCTTCGAAATAACCGCGTGTGCGGTCGAAATTCTGCGTCATCACGCTGAAGTCCACGTGTTCGGCGCCGAGCACGCGGCGAATCTGACGCAGCATCTCGTTGACGCGGACATCGGAACCTGTATTCCGCACGCCGTTGTAACCGGCGAAGAGCAGCTTGAGCTTTTCGCCGGGCTCCCAGGCACGGCCAAAGCCGAGCATCCAACCGAGGCGGCTGAGCCGGATCAATCCGCTCACCCACGCGACGAGGAGAAAATCCGTCATGCGCTAGCCCTCCCGGCAATCTCCCGGGGGACTGCGGAGGCGTTTTCGGGCCAGGGCTGCACGGGATAGCGAAAATTGTATTTTCGGCTGAAGCTGAGAAGCGGGTAGGCATACGTCGAAAACTTTGCCGGAGATTCCCCCAGCTCCGCCACCACGCGTGAATTATCAAAGACCGTGTTCCACACCAGGTACGGCCAGAAGACTTCCAGGAGCGCTGCACCGCGCCCAACCGGCCCTTCGCGGCGCGAAAACCAGTTCACTATCGCCGCGAACGGCTTGCCGGATCCGGGCCAGTATACGGGCGGGCGCCGGCCTCCTGCTTCGGCAAGAGCATCGGTCAGTTCGCGGTACGTCTGCGAGGCGGTTCCCGAGGAAAGATGATACGTGCTGTAAGCGGCCTGGTCTTTTTGATGAATCGTGACGATGGCTTTCCCCACGTAATCCGCCGGGACGATGTCGATGCGGTGGTCGGGATGAAGCGGCAAGACCTTGAATTTCGAGAAAAAGGCGAACGCGCGCACCATGTCGAATTGCGTGGTTTCCGGGCGGCGGCTGTCGCCAAGCACGATGGCCGGGCGGAAGATCGTCCGCGGCACGTCCGGCAGGAGCTGGTGCACCATGTGCTCACAGAATTTCTTCGTGCGCGCGTAGGGATCGTAGTCCGAGCGGCTCCAGTCGATGGCCGTGTCTTCCAGCACGACTTCGTCCTGCCGGATACCGGCCACGGCGACGGTGCTTACGTGGCTGTAGCGGCGCAGGCCGTGGCGGTTCTGCGCGCGCCGGGCAAGCTGGATGACTTCGAGCGAACCCCGGAGGTTGACATTCAGGCACTGTTTTTCCGACTTGCGGTTCAGCGAAGCAGCACAGTGGATGAGGGAATCAGTCGTATCCACAAGGGCGTGATAGTCGTCGTCGCTCAGACCGAAACGTTCGCTGGTCAAGTCGCCGAGAACGATCCGGACGCGGCCGCGAAGGTGATCCGCGAATTCCGGGAAGGCGAAGTGGAGTTGAAGCGACTGCCAGAGCCGCTCCTGCGCCTCCTGTTGCGATCTCGCGCGGACCAGGAGATGGAGGGAGTCGCGATGTCCGGTTAGGAGACCAGCGACGATGTAGCTGCCGATATAGCCTGTCGAGCCGGTTACGAAGATCGCCATAACGGGTTGGACTGCGGCACGGGACCGGGCGATGCCGCGCTCGCCGCTTCGCTCGGCCAATCGAGCTCACGCGGAGAGCGCGCCTCGAGCGGTCTCCCTTCCATCAAGGGATAGCACCAGCGCCGCAGCGCCGGAATGTGGATGTTAATCCAATAGTCCCACCAGTCGATGCTTTCTGGTTCGAACGCGAATAGTTCGCGTTCTTCCGGGCCGAGTGCGGCGGAAAGCAGACGAGCGTTCTCCGCCTCGAAAACGTGTTCATTGAGCAGGATGAATGGCTCATAGAGCTCAATCAGCTTTTCCGCGCGGATGAGGTCGCGCTCCTGGCGCCCGAACGGCGGCTTCTTCAACCCAAGTGAATCGGCGGCGCGATTGATGCTGGAGACGAACGCTTTCTGCATAGGAATGGAGAGGCGCTCGTAACGCTGCTTCGACACGGGAATGGTTTCGAATTTGACCTTGAGCCAGTGCTCAACTCCTTGCTGCGTCAGGTAGTGTTTCCGATGAGCAAGCGCGGTCAATTCAATGGAACGGCCCATGTCGCAGGGATTGGAAGCAGAGGTGGCGAGCTGGTAGAGCCGCGCGTGCCGCCGGTTCACGACCGCCGCGGCAATGAGCGTCATGCCGCGGCAAACCATGTCCACCGGAATGACGTCGAGGCACTTGCGCTCGTTCGAAGGAAGCTGCCGGAAATTTGTCCCCAGCAGATAAGAGAGAGGGCCGGACGTGTTGATGCCTTCGTTCCAGCCGCTGAAGGGAGAGCGGGTCGAGCTCTCCACGATTGAAGGCCGTACGACGGCGATCGGAAGATCGCGCCCGTGCCGCGCCAGCAGCGATTCGCCCAGGCTTTTCGTGAGGGTGTATGTATTCGGCCACCCGAGATGCTGCGCACGGCGCAAGCCCACTCGCGTCAGGCGGTTCCGCGCCCAGCGCGCCCGGTTCCGTTTGAGGACGCCGTCCAGTTCCACGGCGGGCACGCGCGAAGCATCGCCCCCGCGTCCCAGCGCCTGCCGGTGCAAAGCGGCAGCCAATTCCGGACTCTCGGCGCGCTCCTCGATGCGCTGCATCATCTCTCGCAGCGATTGGATTTCTTTCTCGGCGTCGAATTCCGGATCGTGGGCGGGATTGTAGTTGCTGTGAAGTTCTTCGGCGACGCGGCCGTCGCGCGCCCCGATCACGTAGCAGGTGGAAAGATGCATCAGGCCGGCCTGGTCGCACTGGCGGAGGAACTCGAGCAGGTGAATGGCCGAGTCCACATTGGAGGCCATGGCGTCGCGCAGATCGGGATTGAAGTCGGTCAGGCCGGCGCTGTTCACGATGAGGTCGAGCGACTGGGCGAGGCGCGCGCGGGTCGCGTCATCAAGACCGAGCCCGGGCTGGCTGACATCGCCTTCTATGATTTCGACCTTCTGCTTCAGGAATGCGCCGAGGCCGCGTCCATGGCGATCTTGTATCGTGTCGAACGCCGGCGACTCCTCGACGATTTTTTCAAAGCGCCGCTGGGCGGATGTGGTCCGGTTGCGGCGGATGAGAAGAGTGATCTTGCCGATTTGCGGGATGTCTTCGAGAAGATTCACCAGCCATACTTTCCCGATGAAACCCGTCACCCCGATGAGCAGGATGTGCTTCCCGGCAAGCGAATCGCGCACGCGCAGTTCCTGCAGTCGGGGCGCCGTTCCGAAAAGGACCACAGGACGCTGCGACGGGACCGCGTCGCGCGCGGCGACTCGCGTGCCCGCTTCGAGGTGATCGGGTGTGCTGCTCCAACCGAGCTGCCGCAGCAATTTTTTTCTCCCGATGCGCCCGCTGGTCGAACCGCTGGCCAGCCAGGCAAGCGGTCCGCGCGACCGGACCACGGGATCAAGCAGCCTGCCGGTCGCGCGGCCATCGCGGAATTCCAGCCGGTTGGCGACGATGTGCTTGATGCCGAAGTGCTGCGCCAGCGGGCGGACGACGTGGTCCAGTCCCTGACTGACGAGAACGACCTTCTCTCCCGCGAGGACGGCGTTCCGGAGTCTCTCCAGCGCGCTCCGGCGGAGCTGCGACTTCAGCACATACTGAAAATACTCTTCCCCCAGCGAATCGAGACGATCCCGGCTGACGCCGCGCAGGAGCGTGTAAAGAAAGCGTGTGGCTGCCTTGCGGCTCGCGGCAAATGCCAACGGCCGCAACAGCGCCATACCGACCATCCCGCCTCGCCGCGCCCATCGCTCTGCGAAACTCTTCGAATTCCAGGTGAAATAACCGACCGGCCGAAGCGCCCCCAATTCGAGAAGACTTCCTTCCACGCGCCAATAGGTCACTTCGCCCGTGGGAGACGTTTCGTGGTCCGTATTTCTTGACTCAAGGGATGCAGACATGGCGCGTGTACGCGGCACTGCCCCCGCGGGATACCTAGCCCGGCGCGGATTCCGGGCCGACACCTGTTTTCAAACGTGATTGTAGTCCTCGACAGGAACAGGTGCTCGGTTCACTGGAAGTATAGAAAGTAGCATTCTCGCAGGGGTTCTCGCAAGGCGGGGCATGCTCCTTCGTCTAGTCCGCGTGTTCCCGGACGGGACCCGTGTACCACCGCCGGACGACCTCCATGGCCGGCTTCCGCCACGGTGTGTGCGAGGGGTCTTCGAGTCCTCCGGAACCGTTTGTACCCACCTTCCACCAATACATGCCCTTGAACCAGGGCTTGTCGTAGAAGGTGCGAAAGACAGCGTCGTATGTGCGCGCCTGAAGGTCCGGATCGAGCTTGGCCTGCGGGTCGTCCCAGGGCTTGCGATTAGCGCCCTCAACGCTCGGGAAGCCCGCTTCTGTGAAAAGGACGGGGCGCGAGAATTTCTTCTGCACTGCTTCGACGCGGCGGAGGACGTCCTGCGTCGAGAGATCGTCCGGCAGCGGATAGTATTCGTCGAGGCCGATGTAGTCGAGCGCGTCCCAGAAGCTGACGCTCTCGAATTCGCGGCCGAAATTTGCCGCATAGGTCAGCTCGCCGGGATAGAGTTGGCGCGTGCGGGCGATTAGTCCGCGCCAGTCCGTTTCGTAGGCCGACATTTTTTCAAACTCCACGCCGATGCAAAGCACATCGGCGTGGATTTCCGTGGCGAGGCGGGTGTAGTGCTCCAGAAACTCCGCGTAGGCCACGAACCATTTTGCGCGGTCTTGCGGCCGGGGAAAATCGAGATCCATCGGATTACCCGGCCGGACCCAGAGCTGCGGCTTCAACATTACCTTCATGCCCAGGGAGTGAGCCATCCGCGAAAGCTGGCGAATCCCGTCGTCGCGCTCCCAACCGTTATCCCAGCGCTGGATGCGCGGCTCCTTGCTCGAACCGGAGCCGTACGGAACCAGAGCGATGGAATTCACCCCGTATGCGGGCAACTGCTTGAGCATCTCCAGGGAAGCCTGGCTGCCGTACACGGCCGGATATTCCGCAGTGAAGCTGACGCCCTTTTGAAAGAAAAGCTTTTCGAACGGCAGATCGGCGGGGATCGGAGGCAGCGCATCGAGCATCGCGCGGGCCTCGCTCGCATGTTTCCTGTCGAGCGCTTGCCCACCCGCATAGATGGTTCCCGCAAGGACCAGCGTCGCCAGAAGCCCTGATACGGCTGGTGTCCAGGTGAGCGGAGCTGCGGCAGGTTCCGTCGGGCGAAACGGAATCGTGCACGCCAGCAATGCGCCGCAAACAATGGTGGCGAGAACAAAAGCCAGCGGCCTCCAGGGCGCTTCCTCAGAGGCGAGGGCCAGTGCGAGCGAGAAACACGCGGCGGGCAGCCCGAATATTGTCAGAGGAGCGGCCAGCCGGTAAAAGAATCCCCCTGGTGAGGAATCTTTCGCGATCCAGCGCAAGCCGATGCACATCGCGCCAAAGAAAAACAGAGCGAACAGGGCTCTCTGGGAAGTCCAGCGCCTGCCGAAGACCGAGGACAGCGTGGGGGATAAGAGAGCGACCCAGCCGAGAAATGTTACCCCCAGACCCGCAAACAGATGCTGGGAGTGCTTCGTGCGGACCAGGAAGACGATTACGAGAAGAAGTACCGCGAGCGTGACGCCTTCATTTCGCAGGGCGTACGCCCAGGAGCCCCGGGCCGGGTGAGGCGCGTGCTCCGGGGGGAGGATGGCGATACGCATCATCCAGAAATGGAGATCCAGCCGGTCGAGTTTGTATCCGCGAAGAACGAGGGAAAACAGCTTGGGGAGAAGATCAATGAGCGAAACCGAAAGCCAAAGAAGAGGATAGAAAAAGAGGAAACCGGTGAGGCAGAGGCGGAGCCAGCGCATCCAGGATATCTCTCCGCAGAATTGTGCCTGCGGAGACGAGCAATCGCAAGCAAGAGCGCCGCGCTAATGCCGTTCCAGCTTGATGCGCCTACAAGTACGTCAAATCACACGACGATCGCCCCGGACGGCCGGTCGGCTCAGTTTATTCGAAATAAGTTGGAACGGAACTAGACGCCCCAGCCGTAGCGCTCGGCATGCTCCAGGGTGAGCTGCATCTCCTGGCGCAGGTTCTCGGTGAAGGCCGCCGTGCCGATGGGTCGCGCGCCGGGCTCGGCGATGTCCGGCGTGCGGAAGCCCGCGCTGAGCACGCGGTCCACGGAACGCTCGACCCAGTCGGCTTCGATGCCCAGACCAAACGTGTCGCGCAGCATCATGGCCACGCTAAGGATCGCTCCGATCGGGTTGGCCATGTCCTTCCCGGCAATCTGAGGAGCCGAACCGTGAATCGGCTCGAACAGTGGCACGCTCGTCCCGAAACTGCCGGACGGCAAGAGCCCGATCGAGCCGGTCAGGGCCGCAGCCTCATCGCTGAGGATGTCGCCGAACATGTTTGAAGTCAGAATCACATCAAACTGCGAGGGCCGGAGAACGAGCTGCATCGCGGCATTGTCCACGTACATGTGTTCGACCTGCACGGACGGGTAGAGGTGATTCATTGCCGTGACCGTGCGGCGCCAGAGTTGCGAGCTGGCAAGCACATTGGCCTTGTCCACGGAGCAGAGCCGCTGCGAGCGGCTCTCCGCGCGCGCATAGGCAAACGCCGCGATGCGCTCGACCTCTGGCGTGGAATAGCTCTCCGTGTCGAAGGCGCGCTCGCCGCCGGGCGCCGGTTCATTCCCGCGGACGCCGAAGTACATGCCTCCGGCCAGTTCGCGCACGATCTCCAGATCGAACTCGCCCAGGCGCTCGCTTTTCAGAGGGGAAATCTGCCGCAGGGGCTCGCGCAGACGCACGGGCCGGACGTTGACGTAAAGTCCGAGTTCCTTGCGGAGCGCCAGGAGTCCGCTCTCGGGCCGCTTCCCCACCGGAAGGGCGTCCCACTTCGGTCCGCCGACCGCGCCCAGGAGAACTGCGTCAGCGTTCCGGCACGCATCCAGGGTCGTGGCTGGAAGCGGCTCGCCCGAGGCCTCGATGGCCGCGCCACCCAGAGGATATTCGTGCAAATCAAAACGGTGGCCGAATTCGTGCTCGCATTCGCGGAGAACGCCCGCGGCCGCGAAGGTGACTTCCGGCCCGATCCCGTCTCCCGGGAGCAGGATGATGGTCTTCTTCCTTGTCGTCAATATCGGCTCTTTGGAATATCCCGCACCATTAGGCGGCCGGCGATGCAGCCGTGGCCATGGAGGCGGGGCTGCGGCGCATTACTTCGTGCGCAATCGCGAGCAGATCGCGTGGACGCACCTGCTTGGCCTGATCCGCAAGAGCGGTCACGCGGCGATAGCACTCCGCCAGCTCCGCGTCGTTCGGATCGTAGCCGAGGTCGCGCAGGTTTATCCGCAGAGCGCTGCGCCCTGAATGTTTTCCGAGCACGAGCTGCCGCGAGGGCACGCCGACCGCCTGCGGCGAAATGATTTCGTAGGTCAGCGGGTTTTTAATGATTCCGTCTTGATGAATTCCGGCTTCGTGAGCGAAGGCGTTGGCGCCGACGACGGCCTTGTTCGGCGGAACGCGAACTCCGGTGATCTCCGAAAGCAGCCGGCTCGATGCGAAAAGCTCCTGCAGCCGCACATTCGTTTTCATTCCGAACGAGGACTGCCGCACCGCCAGGGCCACGACGATCTCTTCGAGGGAGGCGTTCCCGGCGCGCTCGCCGATTCCGTTGATGGTGCACTCAATCTGGCGCGCGCCCGCGCGCACGGCCGCCAGCGAGTTCGCCACAGCCATGCCGAGATCGTTGTGGCAGTGCGCGCTGAAGGTGACACCTTGTGGATCGCCGAGATATTCGCGCACGCGGCGGAACATCGCGGCGTATTCCTCCGGCACCGCGTAGCCCACCGTGTCCGGCAAATTCAGGATCGTCGCGCCAGCCTCCACGGCCACGCTGCAGGCGAGACACAGAAACTCCAGATCGCTCCGGCTCGCGTCTTCGGCGGAGAATTCGACTTCGGCGACATGCCGCCGGCCGAAGCGGATCATCGCGCTGATGGATTCGAGAGCCTGCTGGCGGGTCAGGTTGAGCTTGGCGCGGAGGTGCAGGTCCGAGGTCGCCAGAAAAACATGCAACCGCGGCTCGGCAGCGGGTCGCAACCCTTCGAGGGCCGCGTCCACGTCTACCTGTTTGGCGCGGGCCAGCGCGGCAATTCTCACTCCACGCACTTCGCGCGCAACGGTCCTCACTGCGTCCAGGTCGCCCTTCGAAGCAATCGGGAAACCGGCCTCGATCACGTCCACACCCAGAGCGGCGAGTTGCCGCGCCATGCGGATCTTCTCCGCCGTGTTCATCGAGAAACCGGGTGATTGTTCTCCGTCGCGCAGCGTCGTGTCGAAAATCCTTACGGCGTCCATGGACTCCTCCTGGGGGAGTAAAGCAGAGCGGCAGCCTCCTAGTCAAATTTATATTTGTTCTAGTTTGAATAATTCTGGCTTATACTCCTTCAACGCCCGGAAGAGGGGGTCTCGTGGACTTCGGTGCATTGCAGACGTTCCTCGCGGTAGCACGGGAAGGAAGTTTCTCCCGCGCGGCCGAAAAGATTTACCGCACGCAGCCGGCGGTGAGCCTGGCCATCCGCAAACTGGAGGACTCGATCGGCCAGCCGTTGTTCGTGCGCGGCGCGCGCCCCGTGCGACTGACCGATGCTGGAAAGCTTCTGCGAGAGTACGCGGAGCGGCTGCTGAATCTGCGCGAAGAAGCGAAAAAAGGACTTGCCGACCTCGACGGCCTGCACCGCGGCGAGCTTTCTCTGGGCGTCAACGAAAGCTCCATCCACGCTCTTCTTTCCGCGCTCGCCCGTTTTCGAAAGGAGCACTCGGGCGTGCAGATCCGCGTGCACCGGGTCTATTCGAGGGACATCCCGCACGAAGTTCTCAACTACCGGCTGGACCTCGGCGCTGTTTCCTTCATCCCCCGCGAACCGCAGCTCCAGGCCACGGAAATCCTCCGGGACGAGCTGACGCTGGTTGTTCCGCCCAATCACCCGTTGGCCAGAAAGCGCACCGTGGACATCGGCGATTTGGGAAAGGAGGTCTTCATTGCCCACATTGTGGAATCGCCGTTTCGCCGGCGCGTGATCGAGCTCTTCGCTCGCCACCGGACTCCGCTCAATATGCACGTCGAGCTGCCAACGATCGAAAGCATCAAACGCTTCGTGCAGATGGGCATGGGGGTCGCGATTGTGCCGCGGATGTGCGTGGAATGGGAAGCAGCGCGCGGCTTGTTGGTCGAAGTCAAGATTCGCCAGCTCCATCTGCCGCGCCATCTGTATCTGATTTCACGTCGCGGCGCGAAATTGCCGCGCGCCGCCGCCGAGCTGCTGCTCTTGCTGAAACATTCCGGTGGCAAATAAGCCAGTCCAAGGAAGCGCTTCCGTGCTTTGCCGTGACTCCCGCCGGATGAACTTGCCGTCCGCTTAAGGTATGCTGCTCGCTGCCGCTCGAATATGAATGGCTTACTCGCAATCCTGGCCATCGGTTTTTTTCTCGGGATGCGTCACGCCACCGACCCGGATCATGTGGTCGCCGTCTCGACGATCGCGAGCCGCCAGCGGTCGGTCCTGCACGCCGCGCGGGTCGGCGCACTCTGGGGACTGGGACATACCCTCACGATACTCGCGGTGGGCGCCGCGATTCTCCTCCTTGGCCTTGCGATCCCTGCGCGCGTGGGGCTTGCCATGGAGTTTTCCGTCGGCCTGATGCTGATTCTGCTCGGCCTGCTGAATCTGACTGGCGCGATGCGATGGATCAGCGAAAGAGTGTCGCCGACGCACCCGCCTCATACTGGCGAACACGTTCACGTCCACAGCCACGACGGCGCCCTGCATTTCCATGCGCACACGCATGGGCCCGGCATCCGCCATCATGGAGAGAGTCTCGAGCCTTCGGCGTGGATCCAACGCGCATTCACCGAGCTTGGTCTTTACCAGGTACTCCGGCCGCTGCTGGTTGGGATCGTGCACGGACTCGCGGGTTCCGCGGCCGTGGCGCTGCTCGTCTTGAGCACGATTCGCGATCCAAAGTGGGGCGTTGCCTATTTGCTGGTGTTCGGTGCAGGCACGATCGCCGGGATGATGCTCATCACCGCGGCGATTGCCCTGCCCATCACGGCGGTAGGAATGCGGTTTGACGGTATGCGGCGCGGCTTGGCGGCAGCCTCCGGAATCGTGAGCATTGCCTTTGGGTTCTTCCTCTCCTATCAGTTTGGTTTCGTGAACGGCCTCTTTACAAACCATCCCCATTGGACGCCGCGCTGAAGGGCGGCGTGAAGCAAATAACGCCGGGGGCTCAAGCTGGGAGATCGGCCTTCCCGGGCAGGCACATGATCGTGGCGAGCACGGTCGCACAATGCGTCTCGCGGCCCGCCTTCGAGACATAAACATCCGCAGCGCAGATCTTCAGGGTCTTGCCGGAGCGCACCACGCGTGCCCGTGCAATTAATTCTTCTCCGTCGGCGGGCGCGAGCAAATTCACCTTGTACTCGACCGTCAGCACCGACGATCTTTCCGGCATTAGCGTGTATGCCGCGTAGCCGCAAGCGCTGTCGGCAATCGCGCCGGAAACCCCGGCGTGAAAGTATCCGTGCTGCTGTACCAGCTCGCCCCTGTGCGATGCTCGGATCTCGCAATGCCCGGGGCGAAGCTCCGTTATCTGGGCGCCCAGATGCCGCATGAGTCCCTGGCGCGCGAAACTCTCCCGCACACGTGCTTCGTAGCCGGAATCCAAAGCTGCAAAACGTGCCGTGTCTTCCATGAAGCAGAAGTATAACTGGGCACTCGCATCAGCGCGAGAGAAAGGGGGCTTCCGCGTTAAAGATCATTGCGCTGCCCGCAGAAACGTGCGGTTGACCAGCGGCTAATAATGGGCTGAGACGTGCATCATGCGCCATGCGTAGCCGATCCAGACGAACCCCAGGCAGGCCAGTGCGACGAGCACCTCGTAGAACTTGCTCCACCACCAGCGCGAGCTGAAGAGCGAACGCAGGGCATTCAGCAAAACGAAGATCGTCCCGGCCGCCCCGAGGATGCCGAGAATCTGAGCGAGATACAGCCACGGATTCAGACTGTCGTTGAAGCGTCCGATTACACTGCCCCCGTAAGTGACGATTGCCGTCCAGAGAATCACGACCAGGAGGTCTAGGGCGCAGACCAAGCGTGTCAAACGGCGCAGGCGCAATTCCCCGCCGCTGAGCGTAAGCGGCTGCTTGTAGTGGCGCCGCACAAGACCCGCGACCGGCCAGAAGATCAGAGTTAGAGCCAGGATTGCCAGTGTGAAAAAGAGCAGGAACAGATTGAAACCCTGTGTCTCGTACCACGCCGCCCGCTGGAAAGCGAAAGCCCCGAAAAACGTGAACATCGTCATGCGGCCGTTGCCGTCCCGGCGGAAAAAGAGGCGGTCCTGTCCGTTCACGTCCTGGAAAATCATCGGGGCGACTTCGCGCCAGTGCCGCGGTTTTCCATTGAAGCCCTTGAAGACGTCAAAGAGGATCGTGCCGTCTGGCTGCGTCGTGACGGACGCGGCCGATGTCAGGGCCGCAGCCCGCAGGAAGGTCGAGTCCGCGCGCCGGCTCCCGAGATAAGAGCCGGCAACTTGCGCGGCATCACCGGCTCCAACGGTGAAGGCAGGCTCGGGCGGCGATTGGTTCGGGAAATAGCGGTCCGTGAACTTCTCCCAGAGCATCTGGCGCAAAATCGCTTGCCCCTTGCCCAAACTGTTGAACGAAATAAACAAGCCGACATTGGCGTCCGGAATCAGGTGCATGTGGCTGTGGAAGTATTGCGTGTCGCCGCCATGGCCGATCATATAGTGGCCATTGCGGGTCTCTTCAAAAAAAGCCAGCGCCATCGCGGGCATCTTGGGATCGGGCGCAAAGGCGCGCGCGTGCATGAGCCGCGCCGTTTCAGGCTCGAGCATCTGGGCCTCGCCGTAGCGTCCCTCTTGCAGGTGCGCGATCATGAACCGCGCCATATCCGTTCCGGAGGTGGCCATGCTTCCCGCGGGCACGGCCTGCACGACCTCGAAGGACTTCGACCCATCTGACGCTGCCCCGTAACCGTTGGACATCAGCGGCGCGATCTCCGCCGGAAGCGGCTGGTCAAACGCCGAGTGAACCATCCCGAGCGGCTTGTAGATGTGGCTGGTGACATAATCCTCAAACTTCTCTCCCGACACGTGCTCCACCAGGTAGCCGGCGAGCGCCATCGCGTAATTTGAGTAGGCCGGCACCGTGCCCGGCGCGTACATGCGCTCCGGTTGATTCTCGATGAGGTATTGCCGCAATGGCTTGAGTTTCTTCGCGTCTGAAATGAAGAGATCCCGGACGACCTCTTCGAATCCGGCCGTGTGCGTCATGATCCTTCGCAGCGTGACCGGCTGGCCATATTTCGGGCGAATCTTGAAATCGAGATAGTCGTTCACGTCGCGGTCGAGAT
>JBGQHF010000020.1:0-40704 GCA_041497835.1 Terriglobia bacterium | reverse complement strand
CAGTGTTTTCATTACATCCGGCATTCTTCACCCTCAGTGCCATCGGGACAAATTTGTCCGGATGGTTCGATGCCTGCGGCGGCAAACTTTGCCGCGGGAAATGGTCTTCTAGAACCCCTGTATCCAATGATTCTCATTGTACCCGACTCGGTTGCCCATCCCAAACCAATTCGTCTGCATGGGGTACTTTTCTAGGCATCCGCCGGGTCCGGCTGGGGGCCGCCGCCGGGGAGTAGAGAACGGTCCGGGCAGGTTCGATTCAGGCGCTCGTGGCGCGGGACTGGAGTGCCTCATCCGTCGCCGCGGACAAAATCGTCCAGATGCGATCTACCCAGTCGAGATGCTCAGGTTTCATGAGGACAGAGCGCAAGCAGGTCATTGTTGCGCGGTCCCCGCGCCGGGCGTTCTCTGCCGGTTCGAAGAAAGAGACCGGAAGCTCTGCCAGGGCGAGATGGAGTTGGCGCTGCGCGGCCGCGTCAAAGATTCGCCGCGACAGCGCAGAAGCGGCGGTGACGCTCGCGGCTGCCGGTGCGAAAACGAGAATGTCCAGCTCCGGCTCGAAGGCGGTGATGAACCGGGCGTCGCTGCGCAGTTTTTGATAGAGGGCCCGCGCCGCTTCCCGCCCGCGGCCGAGTCCCTGCGCAAAGGCCCCACCCCGGACGAGCGGCAAGAGCTTTTGTGTGGCCCAGAGCGCCACAGCCGCGGCGCCGGGGCGCGAACATTCCAGGCTTATCTCGCCGAGATGCAGTTCCGCCGAACTGAAATAGGTGTAGGGCGAATCGTGCCGGTAGAAACGGCCGACGAAAGGATCGCGGAACAAAACGCAGCCGCACCCGTACGGTTGCAGTCCGTGCTTGTGCGGATCAATCACGATGGAATCGGCTTCGCCGATACGCGAGAAGGCGCTCTGCGCGCCGGCATCCAGATTTTCCGCAAGCAGGAAATAGCCGCCGTAGGCTGCGTCGGCATGCACGCGGAAGCCGTAGCGTTCGCGCAGGGACAGGATCGCTGGCAAGGGATCCACAGAGCCGGTTGCGGTCGTACCCATCGTGGCCACGACGGTGCCGACACCACCGCGCTCGAGTCGCTCCGCGAGCGCAGGGATGTCCATGCGCCCGCGGCCGTCGCAAGGCACCGATTCGAAGGGGACCTGCAGGACGCCGCTGATCCGGCCGTGCGTGTAGTGAGCCTGGTCAGAAGCCAGAATCGTCTTTCCGGGCTGCCTTTGCCCCGCGACCCACAGGGCTTCGAGATTGGCCATGGTGCCGCCGCCGCACAAATGACCGAGAAATTCCCGCCAACCAATCATCGCGGCGATTTCCGCTACCGCTTCTTTTTCCATGGCGGAGCTGGCGCGGCCGCCGTCCAGCGCATGGTTATTCGGATTGATCCACATTGCCAGCGCGTAGGCGAGACGCGCTACGGGGTGCGGGGGCTTGAGCATCTGCCCCGCGTAAAGCGGGTGGAAATAGGGATAGTTGTCTTGGAGGCGGTCTGCTACTTCGGCCAGAACTTCGCGTAGCTTGTCTTCTCCCGGCGCGTCCGGCGTAAAGGCAGGCAGCGCCGCGAATCCTTCGTCGAGCCTTCGCGCGGCCTCGAGAAAAACGGCGAGAGAGTCGCGCTCCAGCATCAGCGAGTCCCGGATGCCGCTCTGGCCGCTGCTTCATGGGCGAGAATCACTGGAACACCTTGTCGAGCTGGCCCGCGGTGCGCAGAAGGTCGAGCTGCGCCTGCTGGCGCCGGAAAGTGGCGTCCAGAAAAGCCAGCCACTTGTCGTTTTCTTCAAGGCGCGCCTGTTCCACTTCGCGCAGGTTCACCTTGCCTTCGGTGAACTGCGCCTGAAACAGGCCGACTTGCTGCTGGGCTAACTGTAGTTCGAGGCGGGCGACCTCCCGGGCGGCATCCATTTCGCGGATTTGCCGGGTTTTCTGGCGGACTTCGGCGGAGACCTCGGTTTTCTTGTTCGCGAGAGTGGCCCGCGCGGAGTCGAGATTGGTCCGTGCGAGGCCGACGTTGGCCTTGTTGCGGGCGCTGAAAATCGGTACCTGCATTTGCATTCCGAAATTGAAATTATTTCGCTGGAATTTCTTGAAGAAGTCCTCGTAGTTGTTGAATCGGGCGAGCACGCTGTAGACGCTGACCAGCTCAAACGTGGGAAGGTAGCTACGCTTCTCCCCGGTCAAGCGGAACTCTTTTGCGCGCACATCAGATTCCGCCAGCTGCAAGGAGTTGTTGTTTCCCAGTGCCGCGGACACCAGATCCGCTCCTGCCTGCTCCGCTTCTCCGGGTAAGTCCTCCGCTGTCACGTCGATGCCCTGCTCCGGCTGCATTCCCATTTGACTTCGAAGAAAGACCTCCAGCTCATCTTCCCGCCCTTCGAGATGAAGAATTCTCTGCGCGATCCGGGCTTTGGAGAGCTGCGCCTTTGTCGTCTCGACCGGCAGTTCGAGACCTTCGGCTTGCCGCTCTTGCGTCACTTGTTGAATCTTTCCCGCGCTTTGCAAGCCCTTTCGCAGGAGGTCGAGGGAATGCCGCACCTTAGCTAGCTCGAGATACGCCGTTGCCGTCCGCAGAATCACCGAGTTGCGCACGTCTTCCATCAGGTACTTCTGCGACTTCACTTGTTCCTGCAATTCACGGGACTGTCCTCGCAGGGGCTCGTTTAGGATCTGTTCCGTGTAGGAAACGCTGAACATGGAGGGCGCCCGGCCTACGGGCGTCTCGGGAATCCCACGGGAATATCCCAGGCCGGATCCTGCATAAACATTGGGGAGGAATTCCGCCTTGGTGACAAACGCGGCGCGCTCGGCGAGGCTGGCCTGAATCCGGGCCACCTGAATATCGCGGCTGTTCTGCAACGCGAGCGCGACGGCGCGCTTGAGAGTCAGCGCCACCGGCGCGGGCGCGGCGTTCTGCGCATGCGCCGGCGCCGCCAGCATCCAAACGATCGCCATGCTCACCGCTAGTTTCAACCGCCACGAACTTGGTGCCATGGTCGTCTCCCGTTGCAAGCGATTCTCAGACGCACTCTTGCGTGGCCTAAATTCCCAATCTGCGGCCCAATTCTACCTTGCCCGGCGCCGGCCGCGCGCGGTCGTGATTGGCCGCGCATGTTGTTCCGGTACTGTTTTCGCGCCCGGCCTGCACCGCGCCTTCCGGGCCGAAGTGCGGATCCTTCGCTTGCGGAGCCCCCTTGCTCCTATTCGTAGCGGAGAGATTCGACGGGTTGCAACTTGGCCGCTTCGTTGGCAGGCAGGTAACCGAAAAACAGTCCGGTGGAGCAGGAAACGACAAAAGCGATCAGCACGGAAATACCCGAAATCGGAACGCGCAGATTGCCGGGAAGAAACGGCTGGATAGCGGCGGGAATAGCGAGCCCGATCAAAATTCCGAGAACCGCCCCGCCCCCGCTGATCAGAAACGCTTCCACCAGAAACTGATAGAGAATCTCGCGGCGCGCCGCTCCGATGGCCTTGCGGATGCCGATCTCCCGGGTGCGTTCGGTGACGGTCACGAGCATGATGTTCATGATGCCGATGCCGCTGATGAGGAGAGCAATAAAGGCGATCACGAGAAGAACGATGGTGAGCGCAAGGGAAATGTTCTGCGCGGCGCTGAGAATCGCCGCCAGGGTTTGCACGTCGTACTCCGCCTCGGCCGGATGGCGGCTGCGGAGCAACTGAGCGAGCTTCCGCTGCACGGATGGCACGTCTTCGGGCCGCGCGGCCTGCGCGTAGAGCACGCGAAGAACTTCCACCCCCGTGTAATAGCGCATCAGCGTGAGCGGGATGATGACGGACTCTTTCTGGATTTCAGAGAGGCCAAACGTCGCCACGCGCTCGGTGAAGACGCCGATCACCGTGAAGGTCAGCTCACCAACGCGGAGGGACTTCCCCACAGGGTTTTCGACGCCGAAGACGCGCGTGGCAAGATCCACGGTGATGAGGCAGACCTTGCTCCGCGCCTCCATGTCCACCATGTCAAAAAAACGCCCGCGCCGAATCACCAGGCGGCGGATGGCTTGAAACCCCTGTGTTACGCCGACGAGATTGACGGGCCGCTCGACGCCCCCGACAACCACGGTCATCCGCAGTTCGCGGGTGCCGGCAACTTCGGCGACACCGGGGATGTTGCTGCGTACCGCGTCCAGGTCGCCGGGGCTCAGCTCGAAATTGAGCGGCAGCGCCTTCTCCGGCGGCTTGATCAACTCGGCCCAGACGAGGTTTGAGCCGACGCCCTCGATCTGGCCCATGACAAATTTGCGGCTGGTCAGCGCGACGGTGACGACCAGGACGATGGACGCGCTTCCGATGACCACGCCGAGGGCAGTGAGAATAGCGCGGAGCTTGTTTGCGCGGAGAGCATCCGTGGCCACGGTGAACGTTTCATGCAGATCCATCATGCTTGGAAAACCGGCCCTTCACCTGGAGTGCCCTCAGACGATACCATACCGATTCTCTCGCCGAGACTCGTGTCCGCGCTCAGTTCTTATCCAAACGTTTAAGCGCTTCGTGCGCGCCCTTGTTCTTGGGATCGGCTTGAAGCGCCGCCTGATATTCCTTCCTCGCGGCAGCGGGATCGCCCTGCAGTTCGAGCGCGCGGCCGAGCCATTCGTGCGCGGCGGCCGGGCGCGGATAGCCGGTCCGGAGCGGCGCGCGCTTCAGGTATGCGCGCAAAAGCCGCTCCGCCTCTGCGGGCTCCTCCTTCTTCAGGATGTACGCGGCAGCGCGGTAGAAATCCGCGCGCGGATCCGACGGGGCCGCTTTCAGCCCAGCCTCGACGACGGCCAGCAGGCGGCCGGGCTGGCTCTGCTTCAAAGCATAGTCGCCGATGTCGTAGATCAAGTCCGGGGCCTTCGCGCCGGATTCGAGCGCTTTCGTGAATTCAATATCGGCGGCCGTGAAGTCTTTCTTCTGCCTGCGGCAGTTCCCTCTGGCGTAGTGTCCTTCGGAAGCGTCGAGCTCCTCGAGCCGGGCAATGTGGGGCAGCGCTTTGTCTTCGCCGCCACCGACGATTCCCGGCGCACTGCAGTAAAACTCGATCAAGTCCTGCCGGGCGGCAAAATTCCGCTCGTCCAGCTTCACGGCGATTTCGAATTCCTTGCGGGTTTTCTTGGCGAGCGAGAGAGCGGAAAACCAGGAGGCGCGCTCGGCTTTTTCGCCGTAAGCCTTGCCAAGCCACCGATGATACTGGGAGTTCTGCGAAGCAAGCAGGACGGCGCGCTCGGCGCTCTGAATCGCGGCGTCGAACTGCGAAAGCTCGATATAGGACTTCGTCAGCAGAAGATAGATTTCGCCGTCCTGTGGATCTGCAGCGGCGGCGGACTGCAGGAACTGCACGGCCGCGGCATACTGGCTCGCTTCGTACGCGCGGCGCGCCGCGTCGAGCGACACCGGAATGCCCGGCTGCGCCGCAGCACCTTCCGGACAGAGCGACGACACGCAGAATACTGCCGCAAGAATTGATTTTCCCAGCCACATTCCAAGCGGTCCCCTGAGGATTGTTTCCTACTCCTGATTGACGACGAGCACGGCCATGCCGTCTTTCAAATCAACGTCACCGGGCAGGGCGATGGGCTCTCCCTCCTGCAGTCCGCCCACGATCTCATAGCTCGTCGCGCTGGCAATACCCACCTGTACCTGGCGCTTCTCAAGGTGCTTCTTTCCGACACCCAGGTCATTGTTCTTAACGACGTACACGTAGCGCCGGCCGCCCTCGAGCTCGACGGCGCCGCGCGGCACCGCGAGAACGTGGAGGCGCTCCTTGGCGTTGATGCGCACGTTGACGTTAGTGTTCGGCAGCAGCTCGAGCTTGTCGTTGGTCACCGCGCAGAGCAGCTCGCCAACGCTTCGTGTATTTCGCGCCACCACCTGCTTCGGGATGACCGTGGTTCGGCCCTGCCAGGAGCGGTTGGGCAGCGCGTCCCAGGTGATGTCCACGGGCTCATCGGGCTCGAGCCCGCCGAGCTCGGGCTCATCAATGAACGCCCGGACGCGCACCTGATGCAAGTCCGCCATCTCCGCCAATAGATCGCCGACGTTCGCATAGTTTCCGGTTCGAGCGGGCAGCGAATAAACAGTGCCATCACTCGGCGCGGTGATGTGTCCCGTGCGGACTTTCTCTCCAAGGGAAGCAACCTCATCACTCGCCTGCTCCACCTGCAGCGTCGTACGCTCGGCATCGAGTTTGGCCTGGCGGTCAAATTCCTGCTTCGCCGCCGCAGCACGCTCGTATTCCGCCTGCGCCCTGGCCAGCTCCACTTCATTCGCGGCCAGCTCGTCCCGCGTTGCCGCCTGCTGGGCAAGGAGGCGTTTCAAAGCTTCGCTTTCGCGCAGCAATCGGTCGCGCTGGGCCTTGGCCTTGGTCAGATCCCCGGAGATGCGGGCGGCATCATCTGGGCGCCCACCTGTGCGGGCTGCGCGCGCATCATCCTGTGCGCGGAGGAGTCTCACGCGTGCTTGTGCATGCTGAGCCGCAACATCCTTCACGTTCAGATCCAATATGGGCTGGCCCTTTTTTACGGACTGGCCCTCGAGCACATATACTTTCTCGATAAAGGTGGCGATCGGCGCCCGCATGATGTAGGGAGAAATCGGTTCAACCTTGCCGTTGCTGCTAATCGAAGCGACTAGGTTTTCGCGAGTGGGCAGAACGGCGGAAATCTTAGCCGCCGGCTGCCGCCCGCTCAGATACACGAGAACGTAGGCTACGACGGCAGCGAGAACGAGAAAAAGAAGGATTCGGTTTCGCAGCTTGCGATCCATAGTGGTTCATCCGCGGCAACCGGGCCGCAAATCTCCCGGCGCTCCGCGGCGATCTGCTCCATCTCCGCAGGAAGACCAACCGCCTGCGCTGCCTTGCCACCCGTTCCAGACCGAAGGCGCTCATTCTAGCAAGTCTCTAGCTGCTTTCTCCAGCAGCCTTCCGCCGCAGGACCCTTCCCGCGTCCCACACCTGTGTGGATGCGCGGGCGGACCGGCAGGATGCCGCCGCCTGAAAACAAAACGCCCGCCGGAACGGAAACCCGGCGGGCGATCTGCCGTTTTTCGATTTAGCGGGACACGATCTTCTGCTCCATCTCGACGGCTCGGGGAAAGAGCACATTGTTTTCGAGATGCACGTGCTGCCGGAGGTCGTGGTCGAATTCCGCCAGCTCCCGGTAGAGGAGCTCATACGTCGTGCAGGCCTCGGCCGGCGCGGTGTATCCGGCGCTCAGGCGGCTGATTTCGTTGATGAATTCACCCGCCGAATCATGCTCCTTCAGCATCGCGGCGACCGGATTCTGGACTGTGCCGAAAAAAGGCGCTTCGGGCTGCTCCCCCGCCTCCGACGCCGCGGACAGTATTTCCAAGTACGGAAAGAGGATGAATTCCTCCTTTTGCATGTGCTGCGTGAGTTCGCGGCCCAACTGGTGGAAACTCTCGCGGATCTTGGCCAGCTCCGGATGGCGCTCGCCGTGTTTTTCGGCGACTTTGCCGAGGAGCTGCTCAATGCGCGGCAGGGCCGCACGCACATAAGCGTGGTGCTTCTCGAGGATATGACGCGTCACATCCGCCAGCGGTGCGGACGTCCAAGTTTGCGTTTCCGGCGCGGCATCCTTCGCGGCTTCGCGCAACCGGGCAAGCAGCTCTTCCGCTGGCATTCCGGCATGGAGACATGCTTCTCCGACGGTCTGCTTGCCTCCGCAGCAGTAGTCGAGCCCTGCTTTTTCCAGCACGGGAGCCGCTGCGGGGTGATTCAAGACCACATCCTTCAGTTTGGTTTCCCGAGTGATAGTCATCATGGCTTCCCTCTCCCTCAGATATTAGGGAAGCGTTATGGAGGAGGCAGTGACCAAAGTCACTCGGGTGGCAACGGAGTCCGTGTGCGCGCGCCGGTCATTCGGCGGCAGCCTGTTCGCGCCTCAGCCCGCCCGGGTCCTTCACGACAATTTCGCGGCCTTCGATTTCGATGAGCCCTTCGGCCTGCAGCCGGCCGAGATTGCGCGAGACGAGTTCGCGCACCGTGCCCAATTCCGCCGCCAGCTCCTGGTGGCTTGCGCCCAGCTCAATTCGGAGTCCCTGTTTGGACGGCTTTCCCTTCTCCTTCGCCAGCCGCAGCAATAGACCGATCAGCCTCTGCCGGACCGTCGTGAAAGACAGATCCTCGATGATTCCCACGAGCCGCCGCAGCCTTCCACCAACCACCGCGATCACCTTCAACGCCACCTCGGGATGTTCCCGGCAAAAGTTTTGAAAATCCTTGCGGGAGATGAACAAAACCTCCGCGTCCTCGGCGGCGGAGGCCGAGGCCGGATAATTCCCGCCGTCAAAAACAGGCAACTCGGCGACCGTGCTCCCCGGCCCTTCCAGAGCCAGGATCTGTTCCCGGCCGGACGGAGACATCTTGAAAATGCGGATTTTGCCCGTGGTCACGAGGAAAAGCCCCTGACACGCGTCCCCCTCCGAGAAGAGGAGCTCGCCGCGGCTGAACCTCTTCGGGAAAACGCGGGCCGCAAGAGAGCGCATCTCGCTCTCGGTCAATCCTGCAAACAGAGGATTGCGCCGCAAGACGGATTCCGCGTTCGGGCTGATGGTCAAAGTATTCTCTCCCTTCTACCGCGGGCGGCGCTGCGGCCCGATTGTACTGGGGTCTGCCGCGGCGGCCAACGGGAAAGAGCCCCGGGGAATCTCGCCGGATCGGTGTGTTACAATCCGTGCATGGGCAACGAAACCGCCACGACACCGCAAAAAGTGGAAGCCACGAGCAAGCCGGGGCACGGACCGGTCCTGCCACCCCCGCGGGGCGCGCCTGCGCTCCATCGGGTGTGCATCCAGTGCAACGCGATGTTCCGGGTCTCCCCGGAGAACTTCGACGCCAAGCAGTGCCCGAACTGCCATAAGGGTTGAGCGGTTCGAACTTCTGCTCCCGAGGACGGAGAAGCCATCTCCTCTGCCGCTCTTTCCGGCCCCGCGGAAATTCACACCCCGGAAACAATTTCGCGTAATATTCTCGGGCTCCCGTGCGTAGAAGCGGATGAATTGCCCTGTGGGCGGTTCTTCCTGCCGGAAATGAGAGGGACCCGATGATCGAGGCTCGCGGTTTGTCCAAGCGCTTCCAGGACAAGAAGCGCGGAGAAATTCGCGCGGTGGAACACGTCAGCTTCGTCTGCCAGCCGGGCAAGATCTACGGCCTGCTGGGCGCCAACGGCGCGGGCAAGACCACC
Source organism: Terriglobia bacterium (assembly GCA_041497835.1). Taxonomy (GTDB): domain Bacteria; phylum Acidobacteriota; class Terriglobia; order Acidiferrales; family UBA7541; genus Acidiferrum. Next base: position 31,499 of record JBGQHF010000020.1, on the reverse strand, counting down.
ACGCTGCGCCTGTTGGCCACCATCCTGGAGCCGACGGAAGGCACGGCGATCGTGGCGGGATACGACATCGTCGAGAAGCCGGAAAAGGTCCGCGCCAGCGTCGGCTTCCTCTCGACCGCCACGGCGCTCTATCCGCGGCTGACCGCGCAGGAAATGGTCGAATACTTCGGCCGGCTGAACGGACTGAACGAAGACACGCTCAAAAAGCGCATCGATGAAATCTTCAACCGCCTCGACATGAACGGCTTCCGCGACCGCCGTTGCGACAAGCTTTCCACCGGAATGCAGCAAAAAACTTCCATCGCCCGCACGCTGGTGCACGACCCACCGGTGATGATTTTCGACGAACCCACGACCGGGCTCGACGTCATGACCGCGCGCAACATCATCGCGTTCATCCGGGAATGCCGGGACCGCGGAAAGACCGTGATTTTTTCCACGCACATCATGAGCGAAGTCGAGAAGCTCTGCGATTCGATCGGCATCATCCATGACGGCAAACTCCTGGCCGAAGGAACCCTGGCGCAGCTTCGGGAAAAACACGGGGAAAGCGATCTTGAGGAGATTTTCGTAAAAGTTGTCGGCCCGCATCACACGGGCGCGGAGGCGTAATCACCATGAACGCGCGGAATATCGGATTCGTCTACCGCAAAGAGCTCACCGAGTGGCTGCGCGACCGGCGCACGCTCATCGCCACGGTTCTCGTTCCCCTCCTGCTCTTTCCGATCATGATGGTGGGCTTCACCGCACTCGCCATCATGTTCGTCGGAAAAGCCAAGAGGGAAACGCCAAAAGTGATGATTCTCGGCGGCGAGGATTCCCCGCAGGTCCTGGAAGGGCTGCGCAAGATCGAAAATATGGAGATCGTTCCCGCAGCAATCAACTGGAAGGAGCAAGTCTCCAACAAAGAGATCCGCGCTGCGGTCGAACTTCCCGGCAATTTTCAGGCCTCGCTCGAACGCGGCGAATCCCGGTTGGTGAAGATCTATTACTATGAAGGCGACATCAAGTCGTCGTTCGGAGCGAACCGCGTCGAGAAATTCCTCAAGGAATATCGCGACCAGATCATCAAGAATCGTCTCGCCGCCAAAAATCTGCCCGAGGCGCTCCTGAAGCCGTTTGAAGTCAAGCAAGAAAACGTCGCCCCGCCGGAAAAAGTCAGCGGGGCCACCTTTGGCGGAATGATCGGCTATATGGTCATACTCCTGTGCATGACCGGCGCCATGTACCCCGCCATTGACCTCACGGCCGGCGAAAAAGAGCGCGGCACGATGGAAACGATTCTTTCGAGCCCCATCTCGCGGCTCGACCTGGTCCTCGGAAAATTCTTTCTGGTCCTTTCCGCTTCTCTCGCCACGGCTTCGCTCGCGGTTATCTCCATGGGTGTCTCATTCGGGATTGTGGGCAAGTCCCACGCTCTCGGGCGCGGTACCGGCGAGGCAGGATTTGTACTTCACATCGGCCTCTCCTCGGTGATGGCTGTGTTCCTGATGGCGCTGCCCCTGGCAGTGCTTTTCTCCGCGGTGCTCATGACTATCGCGCTCTTCGCCAAGAGCTTCAAGGAAGCGCAGAGCTATCTCACACCCATGACCTTCCTGGTGGTGATCCCCGCGGTGGCATCCCTGATGCCCGGCATCGAGCTGACCCCGAAACTCGCCATCATCCCGATTCTCAACACGAGCCTCGTCTGCAAGGAGATCATCTCGGGCACGTATCACTGGAACTACATCGGCCTGATTTTCCTTTCGACGTGCGTGTACGCGGCGGCGGCCATGTTTCTCGCGGTAAAGATGTTCCAGCGCGAATCAGTCCTCTTCCGGTCGTAGCGGAGCCTCGACGCTGGGCCACGACGCGCCGCGCCCTTGCAATTTCCGGCCTGGGCCCCCCGGCCGGGCGAACGGTCTCTCCCGAAATCGGACATTGCCCGTCCAAGTGCTAGAATCGTCTGCTCATGGCCGGCACCCCGCTCATCTCCGTCCACGCACTTTCAAAGCATTTCCGAACCTTCCAGCGGCGGGAAGGCATCCTCGGCGGCCTCGTGAATCTCGTCCATCGCGACTACCAGACCTTGAAAGCCGTGGACAACATCCAGTTCGAGATCGCTCGCGGCGAGATGGTCGGTTACATCGGTCCGAACGGCGCGGGAAAATCCACGACGATCAAGATGCTCACAGGAATTCTCGTTCCCACTTCGGGCGAAATCCACTCGAACGGCTTCGTGCCGTGGCGGCAGCGCGCCGCCTACGTGAAGACCATCGGGGTGGTCTTCGGCCAGCGCACCCAGCTCTGGTGGGACATTGCGGTGATCGAATCGTTCAAGCTGCTGCGCCGGATTTACGACGTTTCGCAGCGCGATTTCGACGAGCGCATGGAACTCTTCCACCAGGTGCTGGGGCTGCGCGATCTCCTGCACACGCCGGTGCGCAAATTGTCGCTCGGCCAGCGCATGCGCTGCGATCTCGCCGCGGCGCTGCTGCACAATCCGCCGCTTCTCTTTCTCGATGAGCCGACCATCGGCCTCGACGTCGTCGCGAAGGACCACATCCGGCAGTTTCTGCGGGCCATCAACGAGCGCTACAAAACGACGATCCTGCTGACCACGCACGACCTCGATGACATCGAAGAGCTCTGCCGGCGCATCATGATCATCGACCGCGGCGCCCTTCTCTATGACGGGCCGCTGGCGCGCCTCAAAGAACAACTTCTGCGCACCAAGCAGATCAAGTTTATTCTGCGCGACGGCGAGCAGGCAGCGCGGCTTGCCGCGTTCGAACAATCGCTCGCGGCATCGCGGGTCAATGGCTCGCTCCACCTGGAGCGCTTGGACGAAATGACCTGCCGCATCGTGTTCGACCGCAAGCAGATTTCCTCATCGGACCTTATCCGTCAGATTCTGAGCGCGGTGGAAGTGCGCGACTTCGTCATTGAAGACGAGCCCATCGAAGAGATCGTCAAACGCATCTACGGAGGCGAAGATCCTTCTGCACCGCGTCATCCTGAGCAAAGCAGAGGAGCGCAACAAACGCCTTGACGGAACCCGGGATGTCCAGTTCCTCGATTGCACAGCTTGAAGCACCGCGATCCCCCGTTCGCGCGGCGTTCCACACCTATCTCGAATTCGCCCGCATCGGCTTCGTGAACATCCTCGCGTTCCGGCTGCGTTATTACACGGGCATCCTCACGTATCTCATCAACGTGACCGTCTACTACTTCATCTGGCGCGCCGTATTCTCGCAGGCCGTGGGCTCGATCGCGGGCTTTTCCCTGCCGCAGATCCTCACCTACGTCAGCGTGGGCTGGATCTTGCGCTCCTTTTACTGGAACACGATCGATCAGGAGATGGCCTACGAAGTGATCGAAGGCAAGATCGCCATGGACCTGATCAAGCCGGTCTCCGTGCAGTGGATGTGGCTGACGCGCGCCATGGGCGAATCCGCTTTCCGCCTGATTCTTCTGACTGCGCCCACCGCGGTCGTCGTTTGGCTGCTGTTTCCGGTCCTTCCGCCGGCGTCCAGCATCCACCTGGTGCTGTTTTTCCTCGCTGCCACCGGCAGCCTCCTGCTCATGGGCGCGATCAATTTCTTAATCGGCACGTGTGCCATTCCTCTGAAGTCCATCCTGGCACTGATCCGCGCGAAATTCTGGCTGATCGAGCTGCTCTCCGGATTGCTGATTCCCCTGAGCTTCTTTCCGCGCCCGCTGCAGATTATTTCCTCGTGGCTCCCGTTCGAGCACATTGCCGCCACCCCTCTGCAGATCTATCTCGGCAAGCTGTCGCCGGCAGCTTCGCTTCGCCTGCTCGCCATCGAATACGCCTGGGTGGCGGCGCTGCTCTTTCTGGGACATCGCTGGTGGGTCCGCGCGACACGGAAAATCACGATTCACGGCGGCTGAGATGCGGCGACTCCTCGCACAACTTCACCGGCACTCTGCCCTTCTCGGCGCCTACTTCGCGCAGTACTCCAAGGTGCGCGTCAGCTACCGCGCCGATTTCTTCATCTCGCTCGCCACCTCCATGGCCGCCACCGTTTTTTCGCTGGGTTTCGTGTGGGTCCTTTACAAGAGGGTGCCGCTCCTCGCCAACTGGCGCATGGAAGAGGTGATCTTCCTCTACGGCTTCTCCCTCATCCCCTTCGGTCTCTTTAATGTTCTCTCGCTGAATCTTTACGAATTCGGCGCTACCTATATCATGGAAGGGAAATTCGATCGCGTCCTTCTCCGCCCAATTTCATCCCTGTTCCAGGTGCTGTTCGAAACGTTTCGGATCGAGTCTTTCCACGAGGTCCTCGCTGGCATCGTCATTGTCGTGTGGGCTTCGCGGAGACTCGGCTACCACTGGTCGGTTCTCGACGTCGTGCTGCTGGTCGCTTTCGGCCTCTGCGGCGGCGTCATCTACGTGTCCATTTTTCTTTTTCTCAGCACGTTTTCGTTCTGGTTCGAAGACCGCATCGGCATCCACCCGCCGTTCTGGAACCTGCTCGCATTTGGCCGCTACCCGCTCTCGATTTACAGCGGCTACATCCAGTTCGTTCTGAGCTGGATCATTCCGTTCGGCTTCGCGACGTTTTATCCCAGCGCGAGGCTGCTCGGCCGCCCGGAATATCGCGGGTACGCGCCGCTCGTTCCCCTGATCGCCGTCGCGACAATGGCGCTCGCGGCCACGTCTTGGCGCTTCGGCCTTCGCCGCTACTCCTCCACGGGCTCCTGAGCATGTCCCGGAACTCCTCCGAGACATCGCTCGCATTTCTCTACAGAGTGAGGGAGGAAATTCCCTTAGGGTCTCGGGAGAGTACTGAACAGGCCGTACCCCTCACGCCGGGGTGCGGAAGTTGGATACTTCTCCGCCCAGTGCTGGCTGAGGCGCCGTACAGTCTCCCGCAAGCGCACGGCGAGTTCGGTGATGGTTTCGAGACGCTGCTGCGCCCCCGCAGGCAGGAGGCCGTCCTGCCGTCGCCGTACCTCCGCCAGAAGAAGTTCGGCGTTGCCGAGAATCCCGGTCAGCGGATTGTTGAGTTCATGCCGGAGGAGCTCGCCGAAATCTTCCTCGAGGGCCTCCGAACGCACGCGGCCGATCAGATCTTGCGCCGCAGATTCATTCTCTTTCTGCTGGATCCGCCGCTGCACCATGGCCACCGCACACGGGAAGAAGTCTCCCGCACGCGCGACGAAGTCCGCGGCGCCGGCGGCGAGGAGCGGTGCGATTTCTCCCTGATGCTCGGGTGCCGCGAGGACAACCACGGGAGCGATCCCGGCGAGAAGCGCTACCGCCGCCTCGAACCTCTGCGGTTCGGGGCTTCCGTTTTCCTCCGCGGGGGCAAATCCTGTCTCTTCCAGCAGGATCAGTGCAGGGTCGGTGTCCCATGCCTGCCGCCGCGCCTCTTCGGGAGTGGCGGCCACGAGTATGCGCACGCTGCCTCCCCCTGATTCGAACTCCTGCCGGAATGCCTTACCAAGATTTTCATCTCGGGTGACCAGGAGGAGTGTGCTGTTTTGTGTTTTCATGAATGTTTCCTCGCGGCGGCCTGTCTGGGGCGGACGCCAGCGTCTGTTTTCAGCACGCTGTGGACCGCCTGCGTCAGCTCTTCGACACGAAAAGGCTTGTGAACATAGGGAAGCCGGTTGCGCTCCAGAAAGTCGAGCACGGGAACAGCGAGTGCGTCGCCGGTCACGAAGATGAAGCGGCCGCAGAGCGGACTGCCCATCCGGGCAAGCGCCTCGTACAGGCTCCGCCCGTCCAGCCCCGGCATCTTCAGATCGCAGATGACCAGGTCAAAGGATCGTTGCGCCGCCACCGCGAGCGCTTCCCGCCCGTCGAAGAGCGTCTCCACGAGCATGCCTTCGTCCCGGAGCACATCGGCGATCAGGCGCGCGACGGTGGGCTCGTCCTCGACAATCAGAACGCGCGCGGCAATGCGCGGTGATGTGGCGGCAGCCTCCGGCGGCGGCGCAGCCGGCACGATGGCGGGCATGCTGCGGATTGCCCGTGGCCGCGGCACGGTTCGAATCTGCTCGAGGGCGGGCAACTCCACCGCGAAGAGCGCGCCGCCTTCCGGCAGGTTTGCCGGGTGGACCTGTCCTCCATGCTCCCGCACGATGTTCAGAACAATGGCGAGACCGAGCCCGGTGCCGAGGCCGGCCGGTTTGGTGGTGAAAAAGGGGTCGAAAATCCGCGCCAGCAATGCAGGCGGAATGCCGGGCCCGTCGTCGGCGACTTCCAGCCGCACGCGCCCCTCGCCATTGCGGCGGGTGCTCACGCGGATGGAACCCCGGCCGCGGCCATGCTCGATGGCCTGCTGGGCATTCGCGACAAGATTCATCACCACCTGTTGCAGTTGATCCGCGTCGCCGAGCAACAGCGGGAGTGCCGGATCGAGATCCGTCCCAACACGAATTTGGTCCGCGGGCAGGCCGAAGCGCCGGAATTCGAGCGCGCGAAGCACCAACTGGTTGAGTGAAATGGGCTTGCGCTCCGGGCGGACCTCCCGGCTGCTGTGGAGCAATTGGCGAAGCATCCGGCTAGCGCGCCCGGCTTCGTCATAGATGTTTTGGACTTCAGAGGACTCGGAGATGTCGCGGCGCATGAGGAGGCGCTGCGCGTAGCCAAGGATGCTGGTGAGCGGGTTGCTCAGTTCGTGCGCGACACCGGTGACCATCAGGCCGACCGCAGCTAGTTTCTCGGCCTGTTGCAAACGAGATTGGAAGACCCTCTCCGCCGTCAGATCCCGGTAGATCTCCAGCCAACCCATCCGCCGGCCCGAAAGATCCCTTACCGGGCGCGCCACGCGTTCCAGAATCCGAGGCACCGGATGCGCCAGATGCAACTCCTCAAGAATACCGCCTTCCTCCAATTGTGCGAGCTCGCGCCAGCGGCGCGCGAGCGTTTCCGGATCGTCGGCCACTCCGGAAATCCGCTCAATCAGGGCATCCAGCGTCCGAATGCTCCGCGCCTCCTCTCGATCCAGCCCTGCGATTTCGGCGAAACGCCTGTTCATGGCGCGGATTCGCTCATCGGCATCGAAGATCACGACACCCTGCTCGAGCCATTCCAGGAGCGTGCGGAGGCCCGATTCGCCCGGGTCGGCGGGCCCGGCCCCTGCGCCGGGCTCCCAAGGCTCCAGAAGAACGAGGGTGAGATCGTCTCCGGCCGCAAGCAGGAAGCGCGCGCGCACGCGGAGCCCGGATTGCAATTCACCCTCAAGCGGTTCGGTGCCGCGCGGCGCCACGTCCCGGAGACCACCGGCCCATTCGTCGGCACGCGCCGGCTCGCGGAACAGATCCACAAAGTGCGCGCCAGTCTCTACCGCGGGATCGCGCAGCAGCCGCTTTGCGCCTTCGCTCAGCGCAACGATATTGCCTGCGGGATCGAAAAGGAGCAGGGGTTCCTTGGCCTTCTCGACCGGCCCGAGCTCACGAGCTTTCCGGTTTGCTTCTTCTTCGCGAATCTTCCATTGCGCGAGGATTTCTCCCGCGAGCGCGGCTCTCAACTCGAGCCACTCGAGGACCCGGAGAGAAGCGCGGCCCCGGCGCAGCCCGGCTAGCATCACGCCCAGCGAACCCGCGCCCTGCCTGATGGGTATGGCAACCCACCGTGCATAGTCGTCCTCAGGGAGACCTTCTGCCGGGGCGGCACCGACAGCGCGCCTCGTCTCCAGAGCGCGGCGCCATAGCCGCTGGAGAGGATCGCTCTGTAGTTGTGCGCTCCATCGCGGTTCTCCGCTTTCCCAGGCGAATACAGGCGTCGAATCGTCTTCGTGGATCAATCGTCCCAGCGCCAGGAATCCCACACCGGCGTCTTCCACACCCTCCTGGACAATTTCGCGGAGCAGGTGTTCCGGCTCAGCCCCGCTTCCGGCGGCGGCCAGCACGCGGCGTGCAAAGGAGAGATCTGCGGAGCTCCTCCGAGCCAAAGATTTCAAGGCCTCGGCCTGGAGAGCGAGAGCGAACTCCCCGGCGAGGGATTCGATTGCTTTCTTGTCGAACGTGGCGTCGCGGCGCCGCGAAGCGACGAGGAGCCAGCCCTGACACTGGCCCTGTATGGCGATCGGTGTCCAGATGGCGCGGCTCATATCGACGAGCGGGCCGATAATGGGTTGGTCCTCTGCGCCGATCAGATCTTGTTCAAAGCTGTTGCCATGCCCGGCGGGCTCGCGCAGGAATATGCTCTCCGGGGAGAGTCGAGTCCACTCCGCCGGAAGCGCCTCCTGTTGGGAGTCCCACAGGTACCCTTGGAGGACGTCTTCGCCCGCAGTCTCGGCCGTCCAGACTCCGATTCGATCCGCATCGGTCTTCTCTTTCAGCGCTTGCACGACAGCCTGGATCAACTCTTCCCGGGAGGCCCCAGCAGCGGCGGCCTGGGACACACCCCCGCAGGCTTTCGCTGCTGCTGCCCTCCCTCTCCAGAAGCGCACTCCGTTCCTCGCAGTTCCGCACTGAACGGGGAGAGATGCAGACCCGCCGGAGTCCCCAACCGAGGGGCTTCCCTCCCCCATTCAACTGCAGACTGAGCATGCACAGGGCATTCCATCGGGCGATTCTTTAACTCTTGCAGAATCAACACACCATAGAATCATCCGACGGACTATTTCCCGCCCCAGTTTCAAGTCGAGATTTCCGTTAGAGGAATTCCCGGAGTGGACCCGGAGACCGGAGTTTCGTGCAGATTGCTTCTGGAGAATGAGGCAGCGGCGGGACCTTGCGGGTGACGAGACCTGCTTCGTAGAGGTATCCGATCCGCCCGCTTCTAATGCCGTTCCAACTTGATGCGCCTACGAGTTCGTCAAATCTCATGACGATCGCACAAGACGGACGGCCGGCTCAATTTACCTGTGATGAGTTGGAACGGCGCTAGTGGACGGAAGCTTCCATATTGTATTGCTTGAGCTTGCGGTAAAGCGTGGTCTTGCCGATCCCGAGCAGACGCGCCGTGGCCAGCTTGTCATTGCCGGTCTCGCGCAGCGTCCGGAGGATGGCTCTGCGCTCGAGTTCCTCGAGAGGGAGGAGTTCATCTTTGTCCGGAACGCGGTCGCCCGAGGGATACAGGAGATTGGACGGCAGGTCGCCCACATGAACGATGGGCCCCGAACCGAGCGCCACAGCGCGTTCGATGGCATTCTCCAGTTCGCGCACATTGCCCGGCCAGTCGTAGGCCATCAACCGCTGCATCGCATCGTTCGAGATGCTCCGCGACGGCTGTTGCGGGTCGCAAAATTTTTCGAGAAAGGAGGTGATCAACAACGGGATGTCGCTCTTGCGCTCGCGAAGAGGCGGCAGCTTGATCTGCACGACGTTGAGGCGAAAATACAGATCCTGCCGGAACTGTCCGTTGCGGATGGCCTGGTCCAAATCACAGTGCGTGGCCGCGATCACGCGGACGTTGATCGAACGGCGCTCCGTGGATCCCACCGGTTTGATCTCACGCTCCTGGAGCGCCCGGAGCAGTTTCGCTTGCATTTCCACGGGCATCTCGCCAATCTCGTCGAGAAAAAGCGTTCCGCCATGGGCGGCCTCCAGAAGACCCTGTTTCGTGTGGAAGGCTCCGGTAAAGGCTCCCTTGACATAGCCGAACAATTCCGACTCGATCAGCGTGGGCACCAGCGACGAGCAATCCACGGGCACAAACGGCTTCTCCTTGCGGGGCCCGGAGAAGTGAATGGACCGTGCGACCAGCTCCTTGCCCGTACCGCTTTCGCCCAGGATCAGGACGGGATATTGGTGCTGGCTCACTTTTTCGACCATCTTGAAGACGCGCTGCATTTTGGCCGTCATGCCGATGAGACCGCCGAAACCGGGCCGTGTGCGGAGTTGCTCCCGGAGCAGCCGGTTTTCCTGATCCAGCTCCACATCGCGGGCCACGCGTTCGAGCCTGGCCTTCAATTCCTCCACGTGAAACGGTTTGGTCACATAGTCGACGGCACCGAGCCGGGTGGCCTCGACGGCGGACTCGATGCTTCCATATTGTGTGAGAACTAGAACGAAGGCATGCGGGTAGAGACCGCGGACGCGTTTCAGCAAGTCGAGCCCGCTGGTCTTCGGCAGTTTCAAGTCGGTCAGGAGAATGTCTACCGGGAGCTGCTCGAGCAGTTCGAGCGCTTCCTCCGCGCTCCCCGCCGCCTGAACCTGCATTCCGCATCGCGCGGCGACGTCGGCACACAGCTCACGGGTCTTCTGTTCGTCATCCACTACCAGAATGTTCATGGGAGCGGCGCGGCGCGGGACGCTTTCTTCTTCCATCTCTCTCTCCAGCAACCGGGTTAACCTTACGGATACCAACCATGCATCCTCAGTGCCAGTTCGGGAATAATTTTTACAGTAAGTAAAGTCAACCGCTTAGTTACTACCTGCCGGATAGACTTCTATTCCAATTCGGGACAGAAGTCAACGATGCGCGTCGTTATGAGAGCACAAGCTTCTTGTTATGAAGGCTTTGTCAAAATGGGACGCTAGAGGAACTCTTCTTGGAAGGGGACCCGCTCAACACATAGGGCGCGGCCAACCTGCTGAATCCGCGCCCTTTCCGTCATCTTCCTTTGGGGATTGCGACCAAACGGCTCTAATCCTTCACGCTGACGGTAACCGATCGAACCAGCTTGAAGTTCAGACGGGTCTCTGCTGGAATCGCAATCTCCTTCTTACCCGTTGCTGCGGCCCCGGCTGTTCCTGCGCCCGCACCGACTGCGCTGCCAATTAAGGCTCCCTTCCCGCCGCCCGCGAGACCGCCGATCAGCGCCCCGCCCGCAGCCCCGCCGCCGATAAACCCTAGATTGCGATTCTGGTGACTCTTCCCCGTCAGGCGGTAGGTACTGCTGTGCAGATCATAGGACTTGCCCTGGACCTCGATGGAGCTGAGGGCCACGGCCAGCCGCGCAGGCGCGTGAAGCCGTCCGGACTCCTTCGCATCCACGATGCGGCCCACCACCTTGGCACCTTTCGGGATGATCACTTTTCCACTGACAATCACCGGCTCAGATGTGCTGGCGGCGAAACTGTCACCGGCGTGATTGCGGTCGCTCGCAAGGGTCTGATCCACAGTCACATGGAGCGCAGTGCCCTCGGGGATGGTGACGTCTTTCTTTGTTTCAAATAGGCCGCCGAGGACGCCTTTCGACTCTTCCTTCGCGACCACGGCGCCGCCCTTCGCATTCGCGTTGTCCGTAGCCACCGGTGCGGAACTACAGCCCGCCACGCCCAAGCAGAGTGCACCCGCCAAGAGAAATGAACACGAAAAGAATCTACCCATCACACACCTCCCGACCAGAAAATGAAGGGCAAGCGAGGGGCCACTCTGAAGCCTTGTAAAGTCTTGACAAAAAGTAAGTTAGATGAAAAGGCCTCATGCGCCCCGTGTAAGATCTACCTGTCCCCCGTCCCTTGTGACGTAGGGGATTCCATCGTCCCGTCGCGGGCGGCCAGGCTACCGCTTAGGCGCTGGTTTCTTCGCTGCCGGCACCTTTGTAGTCCTCGTTCCCCCTCCCGACCTGCTGATCAGGGTCAAGGCATCCTTTGCGTTGAACGGGAACCTCCGGGTCGACTGCTCACCCGTAGTGCTCAGGGTGACGTCCACGCGCCGGTTGTTGGCTAGGCGTACCGTCAGAAGGTTTTTAAGTAACTTCTGCTTTTCTGCCGGGGTCAGGTCGGGATCCTCCTCAAGGAGCCTCTTCACCTCTTCGGAGGTCATGTTTCGCTGCGCGCCAAACGCCTTCGACTCGATGTGGTCTGCCGGCACGCCTTTTTCGATGAGGTAGTTCTTGGTGCGTGCCACACGCCGTTCGGAAAGCGCCTGGTTGTAATCCTGGGCTCCACGAATGTCGGCGTGTCCTTCGAGAATCAAGTGCGCATCGGCTCTGTAGGTCAGATACTGCTTGAAATCTCTGGCCAGCGTGTCGAGCGTCGCCGCTTGGCTGGCAAGCAGCCCGGCATCGGGCTTCGCCACCGTAGGCAGAGCTGTCTGGAAGTAAATGCTGTGCAGGGCAAGCTTTAGCTCCAATTGTTTTTTAATCAGAGGCTCCTTCACTTCGACCGTGGTGGACGACTCGGCGTTTCCGCCGCGCCCGTCGCTCGCCATGCATTTGACCGTGTAGTTGCCGGCCGGCAAACCTGTCGCGTCAAACTGCACTTGCGCGCCGCTCCCGGTGACCTGCCCGCCTGTCGCCGTGTAGCTGTAGGTCAGCGGGTCGTTATCCGGATCGCTGGCCGTCGAGGTGATCGCCGTGCGCTCTCCCGCCTGGATGGGGCTGCGCTCGGTCGAGCAGGAGATCACCGGCGGGCGATTCGGCCGCTGTTCGACCTTGATGTCCGCGGCGCAAGTCGCGTTACCTCCCTTGCCGTCATCCACCTTGGCGTTCGCGGTGTAGACGCCCACTCCGAGCCCGGCTGTATTCCACCGCGCGTCCGGGCCACTTCCCTCCACCGTGCCGCCCGTGGCCGTGTAGGAATAGGTGAGGGCGTCGTTGTCAGGATCGCTGGCATTCACGTGCACCGTGACCGCATCCCCTGAACCCGCGTACACCGAGCTGGGAGAGGCCGAACAGCTCGCCACCGGCGAGCGATTCGGCGGGGGCGGGGGAACCCGTTTTTCGTTGCCGAAGCGGAAAACAAGCCCGGAGCCCAGCCTCAGGTTGTCCTGACGGCTGTTTCCCCCCACCGTTGGACCCGAAAAATTCGTCATCAGAAAGTCAATCTGGGCGAATCGCCAAGCCAAGTTCCGCGTCAGCACTACATCGACGCCACCGCCGGTCGCGACGGCGAATGAATCGTAACCGCTATTTGACGTGCCCGTGAGCGCACCGCCGCTGCGTGCGCCGCCAACGAGAAACTCGGCGAACGGCACAAACCGGTCGAAACGCCGCAAGTTGAGCCGTGGACCGAAAAGATAGGTGAAGACTCCCCCATTGAGCCGGGTTGTCGGACTGAGGCGACGCGAGAATCTTCCGCCGCCGAAGTCCACGACGAGTCCCAAATACTTGTGCACGTTGAAAACGAAGCCGCCGCTCGCGCCGTGCAAACTGAGATCATCGAACGGAACTCCCGGATGGAAGCTGGTATAGCTGTACCCAACGGATGCCTCCCACTTCGGAGTAGTCCGCCCCGGCTCATCCTCATTGCTGCTGTTTGCATTCGCCGCTGTCGCGAGTGGGGTGGTCCGCACCGCGCCCGAAAAACCCCAGGCATTCCTGGCCGCGGGTTCCGCCTTCGCGGCGGGTGATCCGCTTTTCGCGGCCGCGAGGGCCGCAGCTTTGGCGCTCTCGCTCGCGACATCATTTTTCCGCTCTTGAGCACACAACGGCAGCGCCACCAGAGCGCTCATCGCCAATACCACAGACCACTTGCGCATTGTGATTCCTCCCTGAAACTCCAAGATCCAAACCCGTGTCCGGCAGACCCGATCGACTCCAAAGAGCTGGAGAATCCGCGCCGCGCTGCGGCGGCTCCGTCATAGTTCGGGGAAACACCCTGCCGCCGCCGGTAGGCCTCTCGCAACCATCTACACAAATGCAGTGGAGGGGAGACCCCTGGGGTTGGAGAAAGCGCGACGGCGTAAGACTAGTCCAGAAACACCTGTGTCTGCAAGTCCCACGTGTCTCCGAACGCGAGCTGCGTCCGAGCCGGTGTAGCTCCGCACAACATTGGAATGAACAGCCGGAGACCCGAAGTTCCGATCCGGCCCTGGCGGGAATTCCAGCTTGCCAATGGTGGATTTTTCTTTCCAGGCTGCCACCCTGTTCCTCGCACCATTCGAGATGAGTTACACTCTCGGGTCGAACCTTCGTGCACCATGGCCTCCATCACCCCCATTGACACGTGCTGGTCAGGGCGGCCGCGTTCGATCGCTGCATGCCTGCTCGAATCGAGCGGTCACTTCGCCATCGTCGATCCCGGCCCGGGATCCACTCTGTCCACTCTCCGTGAGCAGCTTGGTGCCCGTGGCATTTCCATTTCGGACTTGAACGCAGTACTGCTCACACACATTCATCTGGACCATGCGGGCGCCACTGGCTCGCTCGTCCGGGAAAATCCGCACTTGCGGGTATACGTGCACAAACTCGGCGCGCCGCACATGGTGGACCCCTCGAAACTCCTCAGCAGCGCCGGTCGGCTCTACGGCGGCGAGATGCAGCGGCTGTTCGGGGATTTTCTGCCCGTGCCGCAGGAAAATCTGCACATACTCGAAGGCGGCGAGACGCTCACGCTGGGCGCGCGCAAACTCGAGGTCGTCTATACGCCGGGCCACGCGTCACACCACGTCAGCTACTTCGATTTCCTCGAGGGAGTTGCATTCATCGGTGACACGGGCGGCATCCGGATCGAGGGCGAATCGTTCCTTCTTCCCGCCACTCCCCCGCCGGACATCCGCCTGGAGCTCTGGAATGCCTCTCTCGATGCCGTCGAGAAACGCCGGCCGTCCCGTCTTTTTCTGACGCACTTCGGTTTCTCGGACGACCCCTCTGGACACCTCACCTGCTATCGGGAGCGCCTTCACCAATGGACGGAGCTCGCCGGCGAACTGCTTCGCGCAACATCGGATGATGCCGTGGCTTCGAGCAGGTTTGTCGAGACGGTAGGCGAGGAAATCAAGCGCGCGCTCCCCGCGGCCGGTGCGGAACACTACATCTTCAACGGGGGCCTCGAGCTTTCCTGGCGAGGCCTGGCGCGCTACTGGCGCAAGCAGGCAGAGGCCGCACATTGACTTGTTCGCGAGCACGCCTGACATCGGAGTATTCTCAATCTGTATCCTTTGCGTGAAAGAGCAGAGTTCCGCCCATGGTAGCGGCCGGTAAGACTCGCTTCATTCCTGTGGGATCAGAGAGAAGAGCACGCAACTACGATTTCAGGAGGCAGCGCTGGACGCGTCCGTGCCCCCTTCGGCGGGGGGTTCAGCTTCGGGTCCGGGCTCGGCCAGCGCCGCGAAGCGGACCGCCAGCGCCTCCGCAAGGAGGTCCACGAGCAATTTCGCGCCATCGCCAGCGGGATCTTTCTCCGGGGTGTACCCGGCGACGTCAAGGCCAAGCAGTTTCTTGTGCGCGAGGAACACACGCAGCGCCTCGTGCACGTCTGCGGCGCGGAACCCGCCGGAGCCGGGCACCTGCACCGCATTGAAATCCTCCTCCGCGATCACGTCCACATCCAAGTGCAGCACAAATTCGCGCGCGTCGGCGTGCATTTCGCGCAGGGCATCCTGCGCGGCGGCGCCGGCGCCCCTGCGCTGCGCGTCCACCGCGAAAACGCGGCGCATCGGCGAATGGTTCAGAAATTCCTGCTCGGCCGGGTCGAGCCGTTCGAGCCCGAACAGGGTGACGTCCGGCTCGCGCACCAGCGGCGGCTCGCCCCAGAATCGCACCAACTCGGCGGCGCCTCGCCCGGTGAAATGCGCCACGACCATGCCGTCGAGGCGCCCGGAGGGCGTCGAGGCCGGGGTATTGAGATCGGCGTCGCGGTCCAGCCACAACAGATTGACGTGCTTGTAGTACCGCCGCGCGCCCGCGACCACTCCCATGCTCTGCGCGCAGTCGCCGCCGAGCACCAGCACCAGGGCGCCCATCTTGACGCCCTGCTCGACGCGGAGCCGCAGCTCGCTCAATCCGGCAACGACCTCCGCGGCATTGCGCGCGCGGGGATGCTCGTCGTCCTGCGCAAACAGCCGGGGAGCGCAATTGCCCAGGTCGGTGACCTCATAGCCGGTGGATTGCAGCCGCTCGATGAGGCCCGCGGCACGCAGCGCCGCTGGCGCCCTATCGAGGCCCGGCGCGAAGGCCGCCGCACTCGACGGCGCACCAATCAAGGCAATCTTCTTCGGCTGACGGACGATGCGGACCGCCAAGTCTGTCTCCTTTTTTCGGGATTCCCTGCCGATTACGCTCGCTGCCCGCCATCCCGCGGCCGGCTACCCCCCGCAGGCACAGCGGCCAATCGGCCGCGCACCGCGGCAATGGAAACTCTTTCTTACCGCCGCGGCGCCGGCGCGATCGTGGCCAGCTCCGGCGGCAGCGTAAACCGCACATCCTCGCGAATCAGATCGAGGTCGCGCTGATCGGTGAATCCGAATTCCGCCAGGCGCTCGCTCACCTGCTCGACGAGCACTTCCGGCGCGGAGGCTCCGGCGGTCAGCCCGATGCTCTTCACGCCATTGAGCCAGGCAGGGTCGATGTCCCGCGCCGCGTCAATCAGCTTGGCCTTCACGCCGCGCCGCTGCGCGACCTCCACCAGGCGGTTCGAATTCGAGCTGTTCGGTGACCCCACGACCAGAATCAGATCGATGTCTTGCGCCACCTGCTCGACCGCTTCCTGGCGATTCTGGGTGGCATAGCAGATGTCGTCGCTCGCCGGCCCCTGGATCTTCGGGAAGCGCTGGCGCAACCGCGCCACGATTTCCTGAGTGTCGTAGAGGCTCAGCGTGGTCTGCGTGAGGAATGCCAGCTTGTCCGGATCGTCCACCCGGAGCGCGTCCACCGCTTCCACGGAGTCCACGACAATCGTCTGCTCCGGCGCCTCGCCCGACGTGCCGACAATCTCCTGGTGGTCCTTGTGGCCAATGAGAATGATGGTGCGCTTCGCGCGCGCAAACTTTAGCGCCTCGAGGTGCACCTTCGTCACCAGCGGGCAAGTCGCGTCAATCACCTTCAGCGAGCGCTCTTTGGCTTCTTCGCGCACCGGTGGCGGCACGCCGTGCGCGCTGAATACCAGCACCGCGCCGTGCGGCACTTCGCCTATGGCCTCGACAAAAATTGCTCCACGCCGCCGCAACTGTTCCACCACGTAAGTGTTGTGCACGATTTCGTGGTGCACATAAACCGGCGCGCCATAGGCCTCCAGCGCCAGCTCCACGATATCCACCGCGCGCACCACTCCCGCGCAGAATCCCCGCGGCCGAACCCGCAAGAGCACCTTGCCGTTCTTACTCTCAGTTTGTGCGTTTGCCATATGATTTGTTCAATGAATAGAAATAATACCCCAAACGCACGCTCCGGGGCCAACCGTGTTTTCGCGACCCTTACGATCATTGGAGAATGCAGAGCCCAGGGACTTTAGCCGTCCCAGGCCCCTCCTCACCTGACTCACTCTTTCACCCTCTGTTGCGCTACATTGTCTCCCACCAACCATGCCCCTCCCCGCCGCCATCGCCGGCAAGCTCCGCCGCTGGTCGTTCTATCTTCATGCTTGCTATCGCGGCACCGGCGGACGCCCCACCTACATCGCCGCGGATTGGAGCGAAGTCCGCATCGAGCTGCCGCTCTCTTGGCGCACCCGCAACTACGTCGGCACGATCTTCGGCGGCAGTCTCTATGGCGCCGTGGACCCCATCTACATGCTCATGCTCATCAAGCGGCTCGGCCCGGGATACGTCGTGTGGGACAAGTCCGCCACGATTCAATTCAAGAAGCCCGGCCGCGAAACCCTGCGCGCGCGCTTCACTGTCCCCGACGAAGAGCTCGCCGCTATCCGCTCCGCCCTCGAATCGCAACGCTCCGTGGACCGCACCTACACTGTTGAACTGGCAGATTCCTCCGGCACCGTCTGCGCCGCCGTCGAAAAGATCATCTACATCCGCCGTCGCTGACCCACTGCCAAATCGTCGCGAGGCGTTCCCGATCGGTCACAGCCGCGCATCGCCGGGACCGCCCGCGAAATCTGGGTGCTATCCTTATTTCCCAGTGAAAAATGTTTGATCTGAATGAGTGGCTCCCCAAATCCGTTCTAACGCTGCGGCACTACACCAAGCGCCAGTTTTTCTCGGACCTGATCGCGGGCGTCACTGTCGGTCTGGTGGCGCTTCCGCTCGCGATGGCCTTCGCCATCGCCTCCGGCATGCCACCGGAGACGGGTTTGTACTGCGCGGTCGTCGCGGGCTTCCTCATTTCCGCGCTGGGTGGATCGAAAACGCAGGTCGGCGGCCCGACCGGTGCGTTCGTCGTGGTCGTTGCCGGCATCGTTCAACGCCACGGGATTGACGGCTTGTACATGTGCACGCTCCTCGCGGGCATCCTGCTCGTCATTCTGGGCGCGGCCAACCTGGGTACTGCCGTCAAGTATATCCCTCGCCCTGTCGTCGTGGGCTTCACCAACGGCATAGCGGTGATCATCGCCAGCACTCAGATCAAAGACTTCTTTGGCTTGAAGATTGACAAAATCCCCGGTGATTTTCTCGGCCGCTTGGAAATTCTCGCGCGGAATTTCCGGACCTTCTCCCCGGTCGAGACCTCCCTGGCCTGCGTGGCGCTGGCCTTGATTCTCCTCTTCTCGCGGTACGTCAAGCGGATTCCCGGCTACATCGTTGCGCTCTTTTTCGGGACGGCGGCGGTGTGGGTGCTCAAACTGCCCGTGGAGACCATCGGCACGCGCTTTGGCGGCATCCCCCCCGGCTTGCCGCATCTGCAGGTCCCGCAACTGCGGCTGGACCTGATCCGCCCGCTGATCTCGCCGGCGATCACCATCGCGATGCTGGGCGCGATCGAGTCGCTGATGTCCGCGGTCGTTTCCGACCGCATGAGCGGTGACAAACACAATCCCAACGTCGAACTGATCGGCCAGGGCGTAGCAAATATATTTTCTCCGCTCTTCGGTGGTCTCCCCGCCACCGGCGCCATCGCGCGCACGGCCACCAGCATCCGGTCGGGCGCGAAAACTCCGGTCGCGGGAATAACGCATGCCCTCACGCTGCTCGCTATTCTTCTTTTCGCCGCGCCGCTGGCAAAATTTATTCCTCTTTCCGTGCTGGCTGCCATTCTGTTTGTCGTCGCCTATCAGATGGGCGAATGGCACGAGATCCCGGAGCTGTTGAAGCTCTCGCGGCTGGACATTGGCACTTGGCTGCTCACGTTTGGGCTGACCGTTTTCGCGGACCTGACTGTAGCCGTGGAAGCGGGAATGATTCTTGCGGCGCTCGTCTACATCCGGAAAGTCACGATGACGACCACCGTTTCCGAAGTGACGCGAAACTACATCGAAGAGGGCCGGCCCCACATCCTGCAGGACAAGGAAATCCCGCCCTACGCCACGGTATTCCGAATTCATGGACCCTTTCTCTTCGGAGCGACCGATAAGCTGGATGAGATCGCGGCCCGGATTTCGAAATTGCCGCCGATTGTCATTTTGCGCTTGCGCAACATGACGGCGATCGACCCCACCGGCTTGCAGGCTCTCGAGCACTTTGCCGATGTTATTCATGCTTCCGGCCGGGGCCTCATCCTCTGCGGGGCCCGCGAACAACCCCGGCAATTAATGCGGCAGGCCGAATTCGAGGAACACGTGGGCCGCGAGAACATCTGTCCCCATATCGCCCAGGCGCTGAAGCGCGCAAAAACTCTTTATCGCCAAATCGCGCAGAGCGCTCCGCACGTCGAGCACTGGGGCCGCCGCGCGAGCGATCCCTCAAATGGCGGCGCCCCGCAGAAGTGATGCGTAGACCTGCGTTATGAGTTCGCACTAGTTCCATCCATTCTGGTAAGCAGTTTTTGCTTCCTACGTTTCGCACAACGTCATTCGCAGCTTCGACGAGATCTTTCCTTAGTCCGAGGTCCCTGCCGCCTTGCCTCATCGCCCTCTTGCTTCTATCCTCTTTTGCCTATGCTTCTCCAGAACCAGGTTGCTCTCATCACCGGCTCGGGCCGCGGCATCGGCCGCGCCATCGCTCGCCTGTTCGCAGAAGAAGGTGCGTCCGTCTTCCTCACCGCGCGCACGGAGTCGGAGCTAAAAGCCGCCACCGAGGAGTTGACCCGCGCCGGTCATCGTGCGGCGTACGCCACGGCGGACCTCACGCGCGAAGCGCATTGCGAGAAAATCGTCTCCGCCGCCCGTGAGAAATTCGGATCGATCCACATCCTCGTTAACAATGCAGGCCACTACGGCCCAGTCGTTCCCGTCGAGGACTATCCCCTCGCCGATTTCGACGCCGTGGTCAGCGTCCACCTGCGGAGCGCGTTTATCCTGAGCAAGCTCGTCCTCCCGGAGATGTACGAGCGCGGCTCGGGCGTGATCCTGAATGTGTCGAGCCTCTCGGCAAAGTCGGCGTTCAGTTG
This sequence comes from Terriglobia bacterium, assembly GCA_041497835.1. Lineage (GTDB taxonomy): Bacteria > Acidobacteriota > Terriglobia > Acidiferrales > UBA7541 > Acidiferrum. The sequence continues at coordinate 11,490 of JBGQHF010000020.1, read as the reverse complement.
GGGATCGGCCTATGCGGCCGCAAAAGCAGGAATGCTCGGCCTGACGCGCGTCACGGCCGCGGAAGCCGCGCGCAAAGGCGTGCGCGTCAACGCCATCTGTCCCGGCCCGGTCACCGAAACACGCATGTCAAAGGATCTCGGCGCTGCGCTGGCCCAAAAGATGGGCGTCAGCCCCGAGGAACAATTGTCAGGATTCTTGAATGGACTGCTCCAGGGTCGCGCCCAGACCGCCGGCGAAATCGCCCGTGCCGCGCTGTTCCTCTGCTCCGATCAATCCAGCGCCATCACCGGCCAATCCATCAACGTGGACGGCGGCGCCGCTTTTTTCTGATGCTCGGCGCAGGCTTCAGCCAGCGCTATTACCAACTACAGTGGCGAGAAATTCCCTTACTTGATTTCGTTCTTGTAAACGATTCCGCCCTTCATCACAAACTTCACCTTTTGCAATTCGGTGATGTCGCTCAGCGGGTCCCCACTCACCGCGACTAGGTCCGCCCACTTCCCCGGCTCGACCGATCCCGCCTTTTCGCTCCACCCGAGCAGCTCCGCCGTCACCGAAGTCCCCGCGCGAATCGCCTGCATCGGAGTCATCCCATAATCCACGTAGTACTTGAATTCCACCGCCTGATTCAACGCCCTCCAATCAAACCCGCCCGCATCCGTGCCGAGCGCGATCTTCACGCCCTTTTTCACGGCCTTCGCAAAATTCTCGCGCTGCAAATCGGCCATCTTCTGCCAATTCCCGCCACGCCCCGGCGCCACGTACACACCCACCGTAATCGTCGGCACCCAATACACGCCGCGCTTGGCCATCTCCTCCATCAACGCGTCGGTTAGCCCGTCGCCGTGCTCGATCGTATCCACGCCGGCGCGCAGGGCCGCCGCAATCCCGTCGCTCCCGATCGCATGCGCCGCCACTTTCCTGCCCAACCGGTGCGTCTCCTCCACAATCGCCTTCGCTTCTTCATCCGTGAAGTTCACCCGGCTGTGCAGCACGCCGTCCGCCTCGAAGTGGTATCCCCGGTCCGAGTAATACTTGATCCAGTCCGCACCGTACGTCACCTGCTCGCGGACTGCCTTGCGCGCGCTGTCCACGCCGTCCACGTATTGCACGCCTTTCGGAACCTGTAGCTCCCACGAATAGCCGAGCAGGGGATACATCCCCGTCGGCGTCATAGCCCGAGTCGCCACCTGCATCCGCGGGCCGGGCACTTCCCCGCGCTCGATGGCCCTCTTCACGTCCACATCGGCATACATCGCGCCTTCGGTTTCGACGTCGCGCAGCGCCGTAAACCCGTGTTCCAGCGCAATGCGCGCGTTTCGCGCCGCGAGAATCGCCCGATAGGGAATAGACTGCTTCAGCAATTGTTCGTCATAATCCGCCGCCGTGATATCGCCTTGCAGCAAGACGTGCGTGTGTACATCCATGAAGCCCGGAAGCACAGTCGCTTTCGAAAGATCGATCACCTCTACACCTGAGGGGGCGGTTCCGCCCTGCGTCACGGACACGATTCTGTCGCCTTCGATCAGAATCAACGCATTCGCAATTGGCTTGTCGCTCTTCCCATCAATCAGACGCCCCGCGCGTATCGCCACTTTCCTGGGCGCCGCAGCTCTCTCCGTCGACTGCGCGATGGCCATTGCCGGTGCCAGCAGTGCGAAAAGAATCAGACTCGTCCGAAAATATCCACGCATGGTCTTTGCCCCCTCCGCGCGGTAGAGGGTAGCAAAGCCCGCTGAGATCGTCGCCAGGAGTTTCTATGTCTTGGGGGGAGTACAACCTGCCGGAAAAGGAAAAAGGCCAGCCGCCCCGAGGGTCAACTGGCCTTCCATCTTTCGCTTCAACTGGCACTACATCGGTCTTCGGAACGCCGGTACCAAAAACCTTGCCGTGCCTCTCCGTCGAAGAGCTTTACTGAGCCGGCTGCGAACCCGGCCGCCGGAAAGGGCGCTTGCTCAATTCTTCCGCAAAGGCAAACCCGCGCCGCGCGACAGAAACAACCGGCCCGGAATTCTGAGCCACGCGCACTAGCCCGGCTTCCCATACCTTGTGCAGCATAAAGACGCTGGCGACCAGCATCGCCACCGCGGCGAAGCCTATCGCAAACAGCGCGAATGCCGCCACAAGTTCCCGGACGAAATAGAGTTGGAACACACCCAAGACTCCCAGGAACCACCACATCCACTTGCGTCCTTTGTCCTTGGTTTTCATTCTCCCCCTTATCCCGATCCCCATTCAGTTAAACCCCGCTCCTTGGTTTATGTTCTTTTCCCGCCAATTGGATGCGCGACCTTGACTCCCGGACTCATGTCCGCCGCACCTGCACCATTGGACAGCATACGCCCCTATCCTGGATATAGTACAGAGGACACATTTTTGGCCCCAAACGAGTCTCCTAGTACCCCCTGTTTCAAACACACACGCATTATGTCTCCCAGTTTCAATAGGTTACAACTACTTTCGAAGCGTACCGGTCTTCGCTCGTCTTTCGCTGTACGCCCTGTGGAGAACCTGTACCGAAGGACAGGGTCTTCGGGCAGTCCGGCTCTGCTCTCGGGCCAGTCTATGTCGTCAATGAGTTGTGTTCTTGGTGGCGAATCCGTTTCAACCACTCAGGGGACTGGCAGGCCACTTCCCGCTTTCGCCGGGCCAAGACGCCAATTGTGGAGTTGCCGCAGCCCCCGACCTCGGTCTCCGCGGCCGTTGCTCTTCGCGCATTGTTCACCTTGGATTCTTGTGCTCTAATGCACGCAGGCGCGCCTACTCAGCGCACTCCCAATGGACGCTCCCCTCAGCTTCCTTCTGATTCTCCTGATCCTGTTAGTCATCATTTCCCCGGTCCTGGCGATCTCCGCCTACGCTCGGGTCCGCAAACTCCAGGCGACTGAGGCCCACGTCCCTGAATGGCTGCAACGCCTCTATGCTCTTGAGAAGGGCCTCGCCGCTCTTGAACGAAAGCTTACGGATTTGGAGAAGCGGCTCTCCGATGTAAGCGCGCAGGTCATCGCTCCAAGAGCTCCAGTTGCTCCTCCCCTCGAATCAACGGCAACCCCAGCGGCGCCAAGCGCGACACCGCAGCAGGTGGCGCCGAGTCCGCCACCAGCCCCGGTTGTTCCCCGGGAATCCGCTCCTTCCTCAATGGCGGCTCCGATTCTTTCTGGCGCGGGGCGGCTTCCTGCTCCTCCGGCAAAACCTCCGTCATTACCGGATCTGGAGACACTCATCGCCGGACGCTGGCTTAACCGTGTCGGCATCCTGGCGCTTCTCCTGGCCGTTTCCTTCTTTCTGAAATATGCCTTTGAGAACGATTGGATCGGGCCGACCGGGCGCGTGGCCATCGGCATTCTAATCGGAAGCGCGATGCTTCCCTGGAGCCAGTGGCTTCTCGGCCGCGGGTATCCGTACTTCTCAGAAGGCATCGCGGCGCTTGGAGAGGCCGTCCTGTACGTCTCGGTGTGGGCGGGCTGGCACTACTACGCTCTGTTCTCACAATCATTCGCCTTTGCGGCGATGATCGTGGTTACTGCCGTGATGGCCGCGGTGGCCATCGGGCGGAACTCGGAGCGCATCGCACTCCTCTCCCTGCTCGGCGGCTTCCTGACGCCAGAGATCATCAGCACCGGCAAGAACGAGCAGGTAGTCCTCTTCACGTATCTGCTCGTCCTCGGCGCGGGGATGCTTTTGATTGCCTCGAAACGCAATTGGCGCTCGCTGGCGCCGGTTTCCTTCGTGCTGACGCAGATCTATTTCTGGCTCTGGTTTGACCGTTTCTACGCTTCGCAAGCGCTCGAGCGCACCGTCGCATTCGCCACACTCTTTTTTGTCCTCTATGCGGCCGTGCCGGTCGTTCGCGCGATGCGCCTGGGTCGCCTCTCACACCTGGATACCATCTTTACTCTGATCAATGCCGGCGCTTTTCTTGTCATTCTGCGGGCCACGCTCTGGCCCGAGTATCGCTGGGCGCTGACCGTGGCCGTGCTGCTCCTTTCCGCGGGCCACCTCGCCGTGGCCAGGCTGGCTCCCGCTCCAAAGGCGGGGGAATCGCCACTCATGCGGATCCTCTTCGCAGGTCTTGCGCTGACGTTCGCCACGCTGGCAATTCCCATCCGATTGGACGGTAAGTGGATCACCATCGCCTGGGCCCTCGAGGGCGCGATCCTGATTTGGAGCGGCTTCCGCGCAGTGACTCCTTTGCTGCGCCGCGCCGGCTATTTCCTCCTCTCCGTAGCCGCTCTTCGACTCCTGTTCGTGCCGATTCCCGCGCCGCAGTTCTTGTTCAACGCGCGCTTCGCCGCGTACGCGGTCGTCGTCGCGTGCTTCGGCGTTTCGCTCGCCGCCGCTCGCAGCCAGGGGAACAGCTTGAGTGCCCGCGAGCGGCAAGCGTTCGGCATCCTCGCGGTCGCCATCAACGCCTTTTCTTTGCTGGCGCTCTCGCTCGAATTCTGGGACTACTTTGGGCGCAGCGGGATTCAGGGACTCGACCGCATGCTCGCGCAGCACCTCGCGCTTTCGGTCTTGTGGACTGCCTATGCCACGGCCTTGATTCTTCTCGGTGTCAGGCGCCAATCGGCGCTTGTGCGCTGGCAGGCGCTGGCTCTTTTCGGACTGGTTGTGGGGAAGGTTTTCCTTTACGACCTTTCCTACCTCGAGCGTTTCTACCGCATCCTGTCCTTCCTCATTCTTGGCCTTGTTCTGATGGTCGTGTCATTCCTCTACCAGCGTAAAGTCGTCCGCGAGCGCTCGCACTCATGATCCGGCGCTTCTCCCTGCTCAGCCTGTTCATTTTGCTCGGCGTCGCGGCGGCCATCGCCGCTGACCTTCCCGATGCCTGGCGCGGCTGGCGCTACTCCCGGTTCATTGACGCGCACGCAACGGAAGGCCCCGTCGAAGTTTCACTGCCCGCGGAACTCCTGGCCCTCTCCCAAAACCATCTCGCCGACCTGCGCGTCATTGACGACCTCGGAAATGAAGTCCCCTATGTCCTGTCTGCGGGGCGCGAGCGGGATTCGGTGATCCACCTCACAGCGACAAAGCTCCGTGAGAACAGTTTCGTCCCCGGACAGTTCACGCAAGTTGTCGTGGAGGTGAACTCCGAATCGCTCTTCCACAACACCGTCCGGATAGAGACTCCGGAATCCGACTTCATTCTTTGGGTCGAAGTGGCCGCCAGTGACGATGCTCGCCTCTGGCGCATCGTCAAGTCCCGTGCGCCGATCTCCCGGTTTCGAAAAGAGAATCTCGAGGGCAGCCAGACGGTCCACTACTCCGACAACTCCGCCCCGTTTCTCCGGCTGCGTATCTTCGAGGCGTCTCGTCAATTTCCGGTTACCGGCGTTCAGGTTCTCTCTTACGACATGCGCGAACCCGAGCGTGCTCCCGTGGCCGCAACCTTTGTCCCCGATTCCGCAGCCCCGCGGAATCTCGGCCGCTGGACTGCGGACCTCCGTGCAGATCAAGTTCCCGTCACGGAGATCTCGTTTGCCACTCCGCAACCCGAGTTCTATCGCGCGGTCCGCATCCTCTCCAGCGCTGACGGAAAGGAATGGGCGTTTCGGTCGGGGGGAGAGATTTATCGGTTTTCGCCTGGCGGGAAGAAGGAAGAATCGCTCCGCGTTTCCTTCTATGAATCCTGGGGACCGCGCTTCTGGCGTGTGGAAGTCGTGAACGGAAACGACCCGCCGGTCTCTGGACTTGTCCTATCCTTGAGCATGAAGCCTCGCCGTGTCGTCTTTCAACCGCACGCGGGCCGCTCGTACCGGCTGATTTACGGCCAGGCCAGGGCCGTCGCGCCTCAATACGAGATGCAACGGATTTTCAAGTCCCAGGAAAAACCTGCGGCGCAAATTGTTGCGGCGGGCCCCGAAGAGTTCACCTCTAACTACCTCGACCCGCGCCCCTTCACCGAGCGCCATCCGGTTACGCTCTGGCTTGTCCTCGCCGCAGCCGTCATCCTGCTCGGCTACGCTGCTCTTCGCGCCCTGCGCGCGGTTCCTGCCGATCCGGCGTGATCCGAACCGAGGCGTGCGTTTCCTTCCGGCGAAGCACTCCCGTGCGCCGGGTCATCCACAAAATCGAAGCGCCTCCGCCCCGCGGACGCTTCCGCATCTCACTGGAATGATCACCGCTCAGGATGGAGGAGCCGAGCCGCTCTGTCCGGATCGTAAGGGGCTCTTGGGATGGAGCTCGGTCGTTCCGGTTGGGCCGAGAACATAGGGGTAGCCCTCCGGATCCAACGGTACACCCCGCAACAGTCCGGCATTCACCAGCTCAGCAAGGCCCCGCGGCAACCGGTTGAACCGCTGAACGAATTGGGACACTACCTCGTCCAGGTGCTCGCGATCGTCCTCCACTACCAATGTCTTCAAATGATTCAGGGCATTTTTGCGAATATCTGGGTCTTTCGTGGATGCATAGATCTCGCGCCAGAGAAACAAGGAGGTTGCCCGGGACTGCCCTTCTTCCGCAATTTTTGCGGCCATGATCTTCATCCATTCCGCGGCGCCGGGCTTTTTGCTTCCTTCGAGAAACGCCTCCGCAGCCTTCTTGTAGTCTCGGACATCCCAGTAATACATCATGCCGAGGTCCTGCCAGAATCGCCAGTAATCCGGATTGTTTTCGATCCCCCGCCGGATCAATGTCTCCGCGAGATCGGGCCGCCCGGCCCCGCGCGGGGCCGGCTCGGCCAGAAAAATCGCGCCAAAACGGTACGCCACCAGCAAATGAGGATCGAGCTCGGTGGTCAGGTCGAGGAGCGGCGGCAAAAGTTCGAGATTTTCGTCGTGGCGGATCCGCTTGTCTCCGTAGTACTGCACGACCCGCGTCCAATACACATCCGCGAGAAACGGCCCATACTCGAGGCTCAAGACTTTCAAGAACCGCCCGGAGCGGATCACCAGGTCGTCGCGCTCCTGATGAATCGCGGTAAGTTGCCGGTCAATTCCCTTCTGTAGCAGCGAAATCCCCGCGAATCCGGCGGCCAGCGCCACCAGTAGAAGTCCGAGCCTGGCTCTTCGGGAGTTCATGTGGCTAGGAGCACCTCATTTCAGATTCCGCCGCGAGAAAATCGTCGACGCAGACAGGAGAACGATCCCGCAATACAGAATGGCATAGAGCGTGTTCTGGCCGATCAGCGCGGCCGGCACGGGTTGCCGGTGCGCGGCCCGGCCAATGGCGTCGAAATTCGCAAAATTCGGGAGCAGGTAGGAAAACCGCACCGCCAGCGCATCCAGCGCGGGACTCCCCGTAATGTTTCCGAAGGAGCGAATCTGATCCGCAAAAATCCCCGCGACGTAGAGACCCGCCGTAAGCAGAATCGAGAGCAGCGGTGTCGTGAAGCACGAGAAAAATAATGCGATCGCCACGACGATCGCCAGCTTCAGCAAAATAAAATAGACCGCGGTGAGCACCACGAGGTCGGCGCGCTTCAGCGAATGCTGCACCAGAAACATGGCCCCGAAGAGCCCCGCGGCCATCGCCGCCGTATTCACGGCAAGCGTCAGCAACAGGCCCGCGAATTTCCCCAGCAGGAATTCCCAGCGGCGGATGGGCTTCGCCAGCAAGGCATACAGAGTTCGCTTGTCCATCTCCTTGGAAACAAGGCCGACGCCGATGAACACCGCCATCAGCAGGCCGATCAGCGAAATCGCGCTCAGGCCCAGGCTCACGATGACGATCTCTTCGATCCCGATGGAGATCTGCCCCACCAGAATCGCCGCAGCCATCATCAGCAGCGCGAAAAGCACCAGGCTGTAAAGGACGCGGTCGCGCACCGCCTCCCGGAATGTGTTCCAGGCCACAATGCCGGCGCGCTTCATTTGCCGGAGACCTCCACCGCAGCAGCCTGTGCCTGCTCCGCTCCCACCAGGTCAAGGAAGAAATCTTCCAGCGTGGGCTTTACCTGCAGAACCGAGAGAATCCGCGCGCCCGCGCCGCGAAGCTGCTCAAGCGCGCCGAACAACCCTTCTTCCGCCACTTGAATCCGGTAGCGATTCCCCGTCTGCGTCGCTTTCTGCAAAATCGGCGCCGCCGTGCCGCGCTCGCCCGCCAGTTCGAACAAAATCTCCATTCCGTGCGCTTTCATCCCGACGATCTCGCCCGGCGAGCCGACGCCGCGCAGTTTCCCTCCCGCGATTACGCCGACGCGGTCGCAAAGCATTTCGGCATCGCTCAAGATGTGGGTGGAGAAGAGCACCGTCCTGCCTGCGCGCTTCAATTCCAGAATGATGTCGCGCACCTCGCGGCGCCCGAGCGGATCGAGGCCCGACATGGGCTCGTCCAGGATCACCACCTGCGGATCATGCAGGATCGCCTGCGCTAGCCCCACGCGCTGCAGCATGCCTTTCGAATACTTGCGGAGCTGAATCTTCCGCGCGGTCTCCAGTCCCACCTTTTTCAGCATGCGGGTCACGCGCTCGCGCCGGTCCGCCGCGGTCAGATCATGAAACCTCGCGAAGTAATCGAGCAGTTCCTGCGCCGTCAAATAGTCGTAGAAATACGGCTGTTCCGGCAGATAGCCGATATCGCGGTGCATCTCCACGCTGGTGATCGGCTTGCCGAGAATTCGCGCCGTGCCCGCCGTCGGAAACGTCAGCCCGATCAGCAGCTTGATCGTCGTGGTTTTCCCGGCGCCGTTGGGACCGAGAAAACCGAAGATTTCGCCCGTCTCCACCCGCATCGTCAGGTTGTCGAGCGAGCGGCGCTTCTTCGTCAACCAGAAGCCGACGGGGTAGTCCTTCGTCAGTCCTTCAATCTCGATTGCGGGTCCCGGCATGGCCCTATTCTTAGGAAGGCTCGCTCTTCCGTCAATCGAATAGCCGGATGGATGTGCGATCACCCGCAAAGGGAGTCCCGCGTCAGACGTGCTGATTCGGTTCTAGCGCTGCGGCGAGGAGGGCGACGAAATGCGGATGAGCTCCGGTTGCGGCGCGGGAGCTGGCGCCATCGGCATCGGCTTCAGGTTCTGCGGCGAGCGCCAGTTGTCCAGGATTCCGATCTGCTGAACGCAAGAAACCGTGCACCGCGCCGCGCAAGGTTTGTTCGTGTAAAATTCGCGCCGGCGCATTTCCGGCGTGTACTGCGCCAGCGGAATTCCCGGATAGCCTCGCTGCTGCGAGCACCAGTGCACCAGCCCGTCTTCGCAAATATAGAGATAGCGCGAGCCCGACCGGCACCGCCAGTTGTGCTCCTTCGCGCGCGCAATGTCGTGCTGGAACCCGTTGAACCGCGAGAACGACCTCTTCCCCAGCGTCATGATCTCTTCGAAGATCTGAATCTCGCGCGGCCCCAGCGGCTTCAATTGCCCGTTGTGGTCGTGGATGATCCCCACCGTGCTCGTCAGGCCGAGGTCCACTGCGCGGTGCGCAATCTTCAGCGCACCCTCTGGATCTTTCACGCCGCTGCCCAGCACCGAATTGATGTTCACCTGGAAGTACGCATACTCCGCCAGCAGTTCGAGCTTCTGGTCCAGCGTCTTCAGGCTTTTCTTCGACACCTCGTCCGGTGTCGTGTTGTCAATGCTGATCTGCAAGTGCTCCAGCCCGGCGGCGTTCAGTTCCTCGATGCGCTCGCGGGTCAGCAGGAAGCCGTTCGTGATCATCCCCGCGATCATCCCCCGCCCCCGGATTTTCCGGATGATCTCATCCAGCTCCGGGTGTAGGAGAGGTTCGCCGCCGCTGATCGTGATAACCGACGTGCCCATGTCCCCCAGGAGATCCAGGCGGCGCTTCATCTCCTCGAGCGGTACCGGCTGTGAAAAATCGTCGAATTCGTTGCAATACGTGCATGCCAGGTTGCACCGGCGCGTCGGGATGATGTGCACCAGCACCGGGTGCCCCGCAAACAGCAGCGCCTTCGCGATCATGCGCAGCTCGCGCGCCCGCGTATGGAAAAAGCGCAGCCCGCGCCAGAACCACACCCGCAACGATGCCTGCGATTTGCCGAATCCCTGGCTCATATTCGTTACTGGAATATCCTCGAATAAACCCCGTCCAAATTATACATGACGCCACCTGCCGGAGCGCGCTGCATGGCCCATTCGTACCATTGTCCCGTGCAAATCGGTTACTTAAGCTGTGCACAAGCGCTGAGGTGATGCCATGAATGTTCCGCAACCCGTTTCCCCGGGTGAAATTCGCCCAGAAAGGCCGCGCGGCGGAAGTCGCTTCATCACACTCTCGAGCGCGGCCCTGGCCTTCATTCTGCTTGCGGCTCTCCATCCCGAACCCATCAAAGCCGCCTGGGCCGAATTCGAGCGCATCATTCAGCTAAAGAGCACGCCGCTCCCCGCCTCTCCCGCGCGCATCTCCGACCACGAAACCGAGGAGCTTGCGAACATGGAGCCGCAGCAGCAAGCCCAGCGCCTTCTCGAGCGCGCCGTCAACCACTACGAAGGCGCCATCGAACTCGTTGCGCAACGCGTGGACGGCTGGTACGGACAGATCAATCTCGACCCGCAGCTCAACGGCCTCATCACCACCGCGCTGAATTCCAACGACCTGCGTGTCCGCGCCGCCGCCATCGAGATCGACCTCTCCGTGTACAATTTGCCGAAAACGCCGGACACGGCGCTCGCGCTGATCGACCGCGCGCAATCGGATTCCCATGGCCGGCCCTGGGCGCTGTGGATGCTCGGCGCGCTCGGCAACCGCGGCGTGGAAGCCGGTCGCATTCAGAATTTTCTCTTGGATCAGCTCAAGGACCCGGACGAACACACTCGCTACTGGGCCGTCGAGGGATTGGCGCTCCTCGGCACGGACGCCACGATTTCACCGCTGCTCGATGTTTTCCACAATGACGCCTCGATGAAAGTCCGCGAGCGCGCTGCCTGCAGCCTCGCCCAGTCCGGCATGCTCACCAAAGACCAGCGCATGACCGCCGTCCCTGATTTCTTGCGCTTCACCGACGACGCCGCGCTCGACCCCACCACCCGGAGTTGGGCCTTCCAGGCCTTGCGCGACATTACCGGCCAGTCGCTCGGCAATGACCCCGCCGCCTGGCGCTCCTGGTGGGCCAATCACCCCCGCGGCTGATTACGTGGCGGCAAGGCTTTCGCGGTTTTTACGCCCCGAAGCAACTTGCTGGGAAGCCCGCCATCCTGTCTTTCTTGTTTCTTGTGTGGAGCGGGTTTCTCTGCGACCCTTGTGCGTCTGTGTTCGATTATTGGGGGGCTGAGCTTCAGCGACAGATCCGCCGACCCCGCACCCTATCTTTCCGAGCGGAGCAGGCCGACTCCTTCTTCCATTCGCGAAGCGAATGTCGACCTGCGCAGTCGAGGAATCTCTCTTCGCTTTTCACCCGCCACTCATCCGTCGGGTGGGCGACCCTTTGCGACTCTCCGATAGTGGTCCAGTTTCAGCCGGGAGCAAGTGTCGCCTGCAGCGCTCCTGCTTTTTCCGAGAAGCGCGTTATACGTCCGCTGGAGGGCGATCCGCTGAAACTTCCCAGAACCCCATTTTTAGCCCGCAATTGGCACTTCTCCGGTAACGCGACTT